>DASXPZ010000470.1:0-1869 GCA_036493275.1 Pirellulales bacterium | reverse complement strand
GGCTTTCATCGCTCGATGGATCATATCGGCGCCGCCAGCGGGCCGCTGTTAGCGCTGCTCTACGTTCGGTATTGGCCTGAGGATTTTCGCCCGCTTTTTTTGCTGACATTGATTCCCGGCGTGGTCGTGGTGGCGATCCTGGTCTTTGGCCTGCGCGAGCCGCGGAAGCATGGCGTCGCCGCCGCCCCGTTCGTCTGGTCGCTCAAGCCTTTCAGCGGAAACTATCGCGTCTACTTGCTCTCGATCTTTCTATTTTCGCTCGGCAACTCGAGCGATTCGCTGTTGCTGCTTCGCGGCAGCGAGATCGGCATGAGCCAGTCGAGCTTGATCTGGCTCTGGTTCATGTTCAGCATGACCAAAAGCGCTGGAAATCTGGCCGTGGGCAAGCTGGTCGAGCGACTCGGCGCCCGGCGGTTGATCCTCGGCGGCTGGCTGGCCTACGCGCTGGTCTACCTGGGCTTTGGTCTGGCGAGCGAGGCGTGGCACATCTGGGCGCTGTTCTTCGCTTACGCGGTATTTTATTCGCTGACTGAGCCGCCCGAGAAAACGCTCGTCGCGCAGCTCGTCCCGGGCGACCGCAAAGGGCTGGCTTACGGCTGGTATAATTTCGCGATCGGGATCGCCGCGCTGCCGGCGAGCGCGATTTGCGGCGAGCTCTACCGGGACTTCGGCCCACTCCAGGCGTTTGGCCTGGGGGGAGCCTTCGCGATGCTGGCCGCGGGTGTGCTGCTGTTCGGAGTGCGAAATCCGGCGCCGGAAACAAGCGAAGGAGCGGTTTAGAATCGCGCGCAACTCCTTGCAAAGCGCCGCCGATCGATTCAGACTCTAGGGCGCGGTCGCGTCGGCGCCGGCCGATGGTCATCTCCTTGCTCGCTGGAGGACACTTCCCATGCCGCGTGCAATTCTGCTGTGCGTCGTCGCCGCGTTGACCATCTTCTTATTAACGCCTCTGGCTCGCGGCGCGGACGATCGACTCCTGGCTGGCGTGGCCACGGTCGACATTACGCCTCCGCCGGGCCAGATGTTGTGGGGCTATTCCACTCGCAAGCACGCGGCCACCGGCGTGCTCGATCCGCTGATGGCCAAGGCCGTGGTGCTGAAAGTTGGCGATAAGAGCGCGGCGATCATCACGCTCGATCTGGGTCGCACGCCGGAGGAGGCGGCGCTGGCCAAGCTGCGCGGCCGCGTGTTGGCCGAGAGCGGCGTGGCCGACTTGTTTATCACGGCCAGCCACACGCACCATGCCCCGGTGATGGACACCGCGCCCGACGCGACGAATCCTTATTCCGACAAAGTCTGTGAGCAGATCGGCGACGTTATTTGCAAGGCCGCCAAGGAATTGACGCCGGTCCGGATTGGTGTGGGGCGCGGCACGGCCGATTTCGCCCACAATCGCCGCAAGTTTTTGCCCGACGGCCGGGTGGCGATGCAGTGGCGGAACGTCGAGCGCGAGCCGACCGAGCCGGTCGATCGCGAAGTTGCCGTGATTCGCCTCGATCGCGCGGACGGAACGCCGCTGGCCGTGCTGTTCAACTACACTTGTCACCCGGTGGTGATGGGGGACGACAATTACCTGTACAGCGCAGATTTTGTCGGCCCGGCCTGTGCGCTGGTCGAAGCGGAGCTCAAGACAAAGTGCCTCTTCCTGCAAGGCGCCTGCGGAAACATCAATCCCTACGCGGACAAGACGCCGCTCGACCAAGGGGGCGTGGAAGAAACTCGCAAAATGGGGCGCGGCGTCGGCGAGATAGTCGCACGGGTTGCCCGCGAGACGAAGACCACTTTGCCAGCGCGCCCAGCGCTGCAATTTTCGGCCCGACAGATCCCGATCCGCGTCCGCTGGGATTTCGAAGACCCCGAGGTTCGCGC
>DASXPZ010000469.1:0-14647 GCA_036493275.1 Pirellulales bacterium | reverse complement strand
CATGAGCGAGAGCCAGTTGCCGCTGGTGTTCGTCGCCGGCGGAGTAGTGACGTTGTTTTCGACGCCGATCATCGGTCGACTGGCCGATCGTTACGGCAAACTGCGGATGTTCCGAATTGTGGCGCCCGCTTCGGCCGTGTTGACGCTGGCGGTGACCAACCTGACGTCGATTTCGGCGGCGGTCGCCATCGCGCTGGTGGCCGGATTGATGGTCAGCAACTCCGGCCGCATGGTGGCCGCGATGGCGATGATCACCAGCAGCGTCGCGCCTAACCGTCGCGGCGGTTTCTTGAGCGCCAACTCCTGCGTGCAACATTTGGCCCTTGGTTCCGGGGCTTACATCGGAGGGTTGATCATCGATATCGCCGAGGATGGCAGCGTCCAGAATTATCCGATCGTCGGACTCCTCTCCGCCGCCGCCACGATCTTGAGCCTGTGGCTCGCCGGTCGGATCCGCCGAGTGACGGCCGAAACCCACATGACGACTACGCAAGCCGTAGCCGCCGCGGCGGAAGGCATGTACGACGCCTCGGAACCGTTGATGTGAAATCTGAGTAAGAAGCGATTTCCGCGCCGCGTTCGCGCCGAGCCCTAAATCGGCCCTCTCCGTGCCCCTTGCGCGCTTCCTTCTTTACTTCCAATTCATTGGAAATGCGCGGCGGTCCAGTTACACTGCCCGAAGGACTCTCGCCCCGGGCGCTGGCCTTGGCCTCGCCGCCTGAGTCCGCTGTTTCTTCCATCCAACGAATCACACCTTTCCTGAAAATTATCAGAGGCGCCGATTATCTTCTGCGCCCGCAAAGGAGTTTCCGCCATGAGCCACCCATTACATCGCGATCGCCATTTTCGCCGGGGCGCTCTGCTGCGATCGCTCTCTCTGGCGCTTGCCCTGGCGGCGTTCATGGTCGCGCCGGCGGCGGCTCAGAAAGATGATGAGCCGGTGACGCTTGAGAACGTCGGCAATCCCGGCAAGAACGATCCCGAGGAGCCGCTGGCCGATAAATTCTCGGCCGCGAAGGCTGTGCGGTATCTCGATATTGCGAGCGTCGGCTGGCAGAAGACATTCGGCTGCATGACCTGCCACACGAACTATCTCTATTTGTTGTCGCGGCCGAATTTTTCGAGCGGCGACCCGGCCCATCGCACCGTGCGCGAGTACGCCGAGAAGCTGGTCTCGGATCGCTGGCCGGCCAAGGGTCCGCGCTGGGACGCCGAGGTGGTGATGACCGCCGCCACGCTTGCCGGCAACGACGCGCAAACCACCGGCAAGCTTCATCCGCTGACGAAACAAGCCCTCGATAAAATGTGGACCGTGCAGCGCGACGATGGCGGCTTCGACTGGTACAAAGTCTGCCACTGGCCCCCGTACGAGGACGACGATTACTTCGGCGCCACGATGGCGGCCCTCGGCGTCGGCATGGCGCCGGAGAAATACGCTCAAACGCCCGCCGCGCAAGCTGGAATCAAGAAACTGCGCGAATACTTCGCCGCCAATCCGCCGCCGTCGCTTCATCATCGGGCCTTCTTGCTCTGGGCTTCGACCTACCTGCCCGAGCTGATGGACAAGGCTCAGCAAAAAGAATGCGTCGACGCGCTGTTGGCCTTGCAGCACGAAGATGGCGGATGGGGGATCGCGCAACTGGGAACGTGGGAACGCCGCGACAAGACTCCGCAAGACACGGCCGCGAGCGACGGCTACGGGGCCGGATTCGTCGTTTTCATCGCGCGCCGCGCGGGCGTGCCGGCCAGCGACCCCCGCCTGACGCGCGGCGTGGAATGGCTGAAGACACATCAGCGAAAGAGCGGCCGCTGGTTCACACGCAGCGTTTTCTGCGACCGGGCCCATTACATCTCAAACGCCGGCACGTCGTTCGCCATCATGGCGCTGGCCGAATGCGATGCGCTGGAGGCGAAGCCCAAGTAGGGAGCGGGGCTGTTACTCGCGATTCGAGGGAATCGATTTCCGCGTCGGGCAATCAAGGAGGTGATTGTGAGAACTGCGGGCTTCGTCGATTCACATTTGGCTGTCAACTTCCAGGATGAACATCATGCGAGCGCACGAGTCAGTTTTCTCCTTATCGGCGATCGGTGTCTCCCTTGCGCTTTCTATCTCGCTCGCTCCTTCTTCGAGCAAGTTGCAAGCTGCCGAACTTCAAGCCGGCGCAGCTTCAAAGGCCTTTGAGGCTGGTAATGATCTCGTGATCGGCGGCGGCATCGGTCCTGGGTTTGCCAAGGGGCAGGAGGGAGAACTGCGAGCGGCGGCCGTGGTGATCGTTGGGCCCGATGGTGGCAAGGCTTGCCTGGTGGCCTGCGACGTGTTGATGATCGAGCGCGATATTCTTGACGCGGCGGCCCGGCGAGTCTCGGAGAAAATCGGCGTCCCGCTGGACGCGGTCCTGATCAACTGCACGCACACCCATCATGCGCCGACGACAGTGACCATTCACGGCTACGAGCGCGAGGAGGGCTTTACTCGGCAAGTCGCCGACAAGATCGTCGACGCCGCCGTGGCCGCGAACGCCCGGCTGCAACCGGTCTCGTTTCGCTTCCGCCTGGGCGAAGAAGCCTCGGTCGGGCGGAACAGCCGGCTGCTGCTCGAAGATGGCACGATCTATTGGGTCGGCTCATCGGCCGACGCGCTGCGGCCCACGGGTCCTTTCGATCCCGACTTGCCGGTCATGGCATTCGACCGCAAAGACGGCAAGCCGGAGGCGGTGCTGTTCAACCACTCGACGCACACCATCGGCACGCTGTTACCGCAGGTGCGTTCCCCCAGCTTTTACGGCCTGGCCGCCCAGGAGTTGGAAAAAGAACGGGGCGGAACGTTTTTGTTCTTCGAAGGAGCGAGCGGTTCGACGCATAATCTCGACTTGAAGGCGCCCGAGGCCTTGCTGCGCATCAAAACGGCCGTGGCCGACACGCTCGACGCGGCGCAGGAACTGCCCGTGCGCCGCGTGGCGGGGCGCCGCAAAGAAATTTCGCTCTTGGTGCGCCACTTCGATGAGGCCAAAGACGACGCCGCGGTGGTTGCCTACTGCACCAAGCGCCAGCCGTCGCCCTATCACGAGACGACGATCGGCATCTTCCGCGAGATGCGAAAAAAGATTGCCCCTCGCCAGGGCCAAGAGCGAAAAACCTGGGTGCAGGTGATCATGATCGGAGACGTGGCGCTGGTCGGCGTGTCGGGTGAGTTCTTCACCACGCTCGGCCGCGAGATCAAGCTCCGCTCGCCGTTTCGATACACGTATGTTTTCGAATTGGCGAACGACTACGTGGGCTATATCCCAGACGCCCGCGCGTACGACCGCGGCGGCTACCAGGTCTGGACCGGGCTGCACAGCTATTTAGAAAAAGGCTCGGGCGAAAAAATCGTCGACGCGGCGGTCAGCCTGTTGAAGGAATTTCCCGCGCAGTCTGCCGTTAAATAATGAGACCCGTACCAGACTCACTGCGCGGAGTTGCTATGCTGGTCGCGGAAGCGGTTGTTCGCTGATCGGAACCGTGCCATGCATACATTATAAAATCGAAGAGGATTGGCTACAGAGAGCACCGAGGACACCGAGGAAGAGCAGGCAGGGAAGAAGGAAATCTAATTAGCGCTTATTAACGCTGATCCGTGTTCTTCATTCCTTTTCTCTGTGCCCTCTGTGGCTATGTTTTTAAATCTAAGTTTGGCCCTGCACGCAGCACAAACTGTCGTCCTTACACTGCTGGACAAGCCAGCAGTGGCACACAGCGTGAACTCACTGATTTGGATTTCCGTTCGAGACTTGTCCCATTTGAGGCGTTTGAATGTCTGGTCGTTCTTCGCGAGTTGTTCTTCTCTGCGGCGTCATTTTGGCGCTCTCGGTTTCGCGCCTGGCGGCGCACCAGGACGGCGCGGCTGGGCCGCTTGCGCCGGCGCTATCGCGCGAGAAATTCCGCCTGGCCGACGACAACCTGACGATCGAATTGGTCAGCGCAGAGCCTGACGTCAACAGTCCCGTGGCAATGACCTGGGACGCCGCCGGCCGGATGTATGTCGTCGAGATGAGCGACTATCCGACGGCCGAGAGCGGCGGCAAAATCAAGCGGCTCACCGACGCCGATGGCGATGGGCGTTACGAAGCGGTGAGCGTGTTCGCCGAAGGCTTGAAATTCCCCAGCGGCGCACTCCCCTGGAATGGCGGCCTGCTGGTCACCTGCGCGCCCGATATTCTGTTTCTCAAAGACACCGACGGCGACGGCCGCGCGGACGAGCGCCGTGTGATTCTCACCGGCTTTGTCGAAGGGAACCAGCAACTGCGCGTCAACGGGCTCTATTGGGGAATCGACAACTGGATCTACGGCGCCAACGGTCGCAGCGGCGGCGACGTCCGTCGACCGACTGATCCGCCGGATAAGGCCGTCTCGATTCGCCGCCACGATTTTCGATTTCGGCCCGAGACGGGCGAGTTCGTCGCGCTGGCCGGCTTCAGCCAGTTCGGACTGGGGCGAGACGATTTCAATCATCGCTTCCTTTCGTGGAACACCATCCCTTTCCGCCACGCGGTGATCGAAGAGCAAGATCTGAACCGCAATCCGCACATGACAGGCGGAGTGTCGATCGCGCTGGTGGCCGACGCGAGCGACACCGGGCGTGTGTATCCAATCAGCGCTCCGCCCAAGACGTTCAATCGCGAACGGACCGATTACTTCAACGCCAGTTGCGGCTCGATGGTGTTTCGCGGCGCGGGGCTGGGCAACGACTACCAAGGAAACGCCTTTGTCTGCGAGCCGTTGACGAACCTGGTCCATCGCAAGACGCTCAAGCCCAATGGAGCGACATTTGTGGCGCGTCGCGGCGAAGAGAACAAGGAATTCCTGGCGTCGGCGGATAGTTGGTGCCACCCGGTCAATCTGGCGATGGGTCCCGATGGCTCTCTCTACGTGGCCGATTTTTACCGAGAGTGGGTCGAGCATCCGCAATTCGTGCAAGAGGCGCTGCGCAAAGACGTCGATTTCCGGACCGGCTCGCAGCATGGCCGGATCTGGCGCATCCGCCGCAAAGACTTCAGCCCGCCGCCGGCAAATTCATTCGATCTCACGAAGCTGTCGACCGCTGAACTGGTCGAGCAGCTCAATACCGACAACGCCTGGCTTCGCGACACGGCCCAGCAGTTGCTTGTCGAGCGACAAGCTGCTGACGCCGCTCCGCTGCTTGAAAAGCTGGTCCGCGAGGGAAAAATTCCGGCAACGCGCGCGCAGGCGCTTTGGACGCTCGTCGGCTTGAACGCGCTTCGTCCAGAAGTCGTGGGCCCGGCTTTGCAAGACAAATCGGCGGCGGTTCGCGAACAGGCGATCGACGTTTACCGCCGCGGGGGCCCAGCGCTGGCAAGCCTGGCGGGGGAAGTGATGAGGCGCGTGCGAGATAAAGATCCGCGCGTCCGATTCTCGGTCGCGCTGGCCGCGGGCGATCTCGATACGAACGAGACGCTTTCGACGCTGGCCGAGATTGCGGTTCGCGACGTCGAGGACGAATGGACGCGCCTGGCTGTCCTCAGCGGCATTGGCCGAAAGGCGTCGCCGTTTTTGAATCATCTGGTGAACGAGCATCCGGAGTATTTGAACGCCAAGCAGCCGGCGCAGCTAAGTTTGCTGCGCGACGTGGCCGCCGTTATCGGCGCGCGTCAGGATGAGGACGAGATCGCCGGCCTCTGCCGCCTGATCGCGCTGGCATTCCGCGAGTCGGGACCCGGCTCGCTTGCGGCGTTATCCGGTCTGGCCGACGGCATGTCGCGGCGGTCGAAATCTCTAGAGGCGTTGCTCGAGCAGCCTACTCCGGCCATCGAGCCCCATTTGCCGGAGATTCGCCGTTTGCTCATTTCAGCCAAAATGACCGCAGTGAATCAAAGGGCGGCGAAGTCCGAGCGATTGCTGGCGCTGCGTCTGCTGGTGCAAACCCAGCGCAGCATGGCGCGTGAGTTGATTCCCATGATGTTCTCGGCCGAGGAACCACCGGCGATGATCGCCGCCGCGGCGGCCGGTCTCGCCGATTTGGATGACCTCGAGCTGACGCGGCGATTGCTCGAGCGGTGGGGAACGCTCACGATTGGCGAGCGGCGCGAATTGATCAGCGCGCTACTGCGGCGCGCCAGCCTTGCCGCGATGCTGCTAGACCTGGTCGAGAAAGGCGTGATCAGCCCCAAGGAATTCGACATAACCGCGCGCGAAGGGTTCGCACGCCTGCCGAGCAAAGAACTGAAGGAGCGCGCCGCAAAGCTGTTGGCCTCGCCGGAAAACAGCGATCGAGACGCCGTGGTCGCGGCCAATCAGGCGGCGCTTGCGCTTGCCGGAAGCGCGGAGAAAGGCGCCATCCTGTTCGCCAACGAATGCCTCACCTGCCACCAAATAAAATATCGAGGGGCTCGCGTCGGACCCGATCTTTCGGGCGTCGCTAGTCGGCCGAAGGGGGCACTGCTGGTCGATATTCTTAACCCGAGCAAGGAAATCTCGCCGGACTTCGTGAACTATGTCATGATTACGAAGAGTGGGCAGGTCCTCACCGGATTGCTGGCCGCGGACACCGCCGCCGCGGTCCGGCTCCGCCGCGCCGGAGGCGCCGAGGAAACCATCCTGCGCAGCGAAATCGAAGAGCTGCGGCCCGAAAACCGCTCGATCATGCCCGATGGCTTCGAAGAAAAGTTCAAGCCGCAAGACCTGGCGAATTTGTTGGAGTTCTTGCAACGGCCAGCACCGCTGCCGCCGCCGGAAGCGCGTTGAGGAAAAAAGGAGTGATGAACTAGCCTAGCGATCGCGCAGGGCGCTATTCCTTCTTTTCTGTCACCGCTTTCGGGGCGTCTTTTGGCTGCGTCTTCGCCTCAGTCTCCTCGGCTTCACCCGGCTTGACCCCTGCCTTCTTCGCGTCCATTCGCGGCGTCAGCACCAGGCTGAGCTTTGTTCCGACGGGCGGAATGGCCGCAGTGTTCGCCTTGAAGAGCAAGGCTTCGTTCGATTGGCTGCTTTCGATCGGCAAGTCGAGCATCGCGGTCGTGAAGTTCGAGATGCAAATGAAGTCGCCGTCTTCGGCTTTATAATAGCGCTGGCCGGTCTCTTCGTCTTCGTAGAAGCCGCTTCCGGCAAAGACCCAGTAGTCGCTCATCGGCTTACCAGTGCGGGTATTGGTGATCCAATCTTGCGCGGCGCATTGATGTCGCTTCCCTTTGTCGTCTGTCCAGAACAGGGTGACGTCGACGCGTGGCCCACTGGCGGCCACGTAATCGGGGAGGAACTTGGCGGGACTCCCCGGATCGGCCCCCATTCTTAAGAGCGCGGCGTGAACCACCATGGCCTTGGTCGGCACGGCCACGATGGCCTCATGCTCTTTGGTTCCCTTCAGGCAGGCGAACATTTCGAGCTGGCCCTCGCGCAGGCAGACCTCGCCCACCATCACGACCCGTTTTCCCTTGGTGTCGATCCAGACTTTGCCGGTGGGGAGGAGGCGGCGATAACCCTCGGGCTCTTTCGCTCCGGCGAGGTCGAGGCCCGGATCAGCCTCTTTGGCGCTCGCTTCTTGCGGCGTAAGTTGCTTGGCGGGCTCAGGAGCGCTTTTCGCTGGCTCGTCGGCCCTGGCCGCTTGGACCAGCAACGCGGCGAGAGAAATCGAGCAGAATAAAACGATTCTCGGCAGGGCAAACGAGCATTTCATCGGTATTCCCACCCTGAATAAGCCCTGCGCGGCGAGCATGCGACGATTCGCTGTCCGTAGTTCGCAAAAAACCGCGTGGGGCGGGTTTAATTCCTTAACCACACTGTTAAGATACTCCGCTACGGGCCGGTAGATCAACCGCAGCGCGCCGGCGAAACAACCGGCGGTATTCGCTGTAACGGCCGACAAAAAGTTGGCCGTGACGGCCGGTAGGGAACCCCAAGCCGCCGCAAGGATTGAGCCACTGATGGCGATTCTCACTTCGACGACTCCAGCGACAAACGGCTGGAGCCACGCAGATCCCAAGTCTGCCCAGTTTTTTCCCACCTGGCGCGGCGCCACGCCCAAGAGCGTCTCCAACGGCGACGCATGGCAAGAGGGAAGTCCCGGCTGGACAGCCTGGACGGACCACTTGGGCGAGCGTCGCAAGCCAACGCCACTTCTCAAGCTACTGCCGGCGAGCTCGCGTCGCCCGGCGCTCGCCTGGGGAATGCCTGCGCCCGGTTTGCCAGGAATTCATTCCGCGAGCATGAATGGGACCGTCATGAATGGGACGGGCGCGCCCGAACTGGCCGGCGTCCTGGAAATGATTGCGGAGTTGGATCGCGTCGAACGAAAAAAAGGGCGCAAGGGAATCGCCACCCTGCCCGAAGCGGCCGGCGCCTGGCTGGCCGAGGCAGGTCATACGGCCGCGCCTTACTTGGCGCTGGAGTGTCTGGCATGGTCGCGGGCACTGCCGGCGCTGGCGAGTTATCTGCCTGCCCCGTTATGGCGAAGATTGCTCGGCGCGCTGATTGCCGCGGCCGATGGCGGGCGTCGACCAGGCGACGATGATCCACTGGCGCTGCAATGGCTGGCTAGCGAATTGCCGCTCACATTAGCTTACTTGTTTCCCGAGATCGCCGAGGCTCATCAATTGGCCATCGCCGGCGGTCGAGCGCTCTTGATGGGCCTTGAGCAGACGCTGACGCCGGGAGGACTTCCCGCGGCTCGCGACGTGACCCTCGTCCGCCCGCTTTTGGCCACGTGGACGCGTAGCCGGGCGATGGCCCGCGAGTTGAAAAAATCTGGCTGGGGGGGCGACTCGGAAGAGCGCTTTGCGGAATTCGTTCGCCAGACGCTGCGACTGACGCGGCGTGACGGCTCGACTGCGTTCTCGGACGACGACTTCGTCAAAGGAGACGCCGCGATGTTTGTCGCGGCCCTCGGCGGCGCCTCGCGGGAAGATCGGGCGATCGCCGGGCAAAATATCCCCGGCTTGCACGCCAAGCACCCCTTGCCGCGTCATCCCGTCGCGTCGCCGGCGGCGAATCACGAGCTGGCCGCCTTGGCGGTGTTGCGCAGCGACTGGTCGGCGGGCAGCAACCGGCTGGCCGTCACGTATCGCGGCGCCGAAGTGCGGACCGAACTTGCGGTAGGGCGGGATCTCCTTTGGTCGGGCCGCTGGAGCCTCGAAGTTCGCCTCGACGGCGAGACGCTCACCTCTGCGAAAGACGCTGCCTGGGAAGAGGTCTGCTGGCATTCCGACGCCGACGCCGACTATCTGGAGCTGGAAATCGAACTAACGCGCGGCGTGCGCGTGCAACGACAAATGTTGCTGGCGCGGAAGGACCACTTTCTGCTGCTGGCCGACGCGGTGCTGGGGACGCAATCTGGGGCCATCGATTATCGCTCCGTCTTGCCGCTGGTCGAAGGAGCAGTCTTTGATCCGGCTGGCGAAACGCGCGAAGGGTACCTGGTGGGGCGCAAGCCGCGGGCACTGGTCTTTCCGCTGGCGCTGCCCGAGTGGCGAGATCAACCCTGGCGCGGCGGCCTGACCGGCGGGACGGATGGCCTGGAGTTCCAATGCGGTCATCCCGCCGCCAGCAGAATTTACGCTCCGCTGTTTTTAGATTTGAACCAGCGGCGGCAAGTGCGGCCCGCCACCTGGCGCCGATTGACGGTCGCCGAGAATCGCACGATCGTCCCGCACGAAGAAGCGGTAGGCTATCGCGTGCAATGCGGAACCGAACAGTGGCTGATCTATCGTTCGCTCGATGAACGGGGCAACCGCACGGTCTTGGGCCAGAATCTGGTAAGCGAGATGCTCGTCTCGCGATTCAAAACCAGCGGCGAGATCGAGTCGCTGCTTGAGATTGAATAACGCGACGGCTTCCGAAATCGTGCGTCCTGCGTTTGAGCCCCGGCAGGGGCGATTCAAGCTAGCCTGGGATGAAATCCCAGGTTTGGGATCCTCGAAACAGATCGTCGTGAGCCCCAGCGGGGCGCCCTAGACTTATAAATCGTGTCTACGACGATCATCGACAATCTGAATCGCGTTCGCGAGCGAATCGCCGCGGCGGCCATGCGCAGCGGACGCGATCCGAAAGCGATCACGCTGGTCGCCGTCACCAAGTACGCCTCGACCGAGAGCATCGCCGCGCTCGTCGAAGCCGGCTGCCGCGACCTGGGCGAAAGTCGCCCGCAGCAGCTTTGGGGCCGCGCCCCGGAATTTGCCGCCAATGGAGTCCGTTGGCATTTGATCGGCCATTTGCAGCGCAACAAGGTCGCCCGCACGTTGCCGCTGGTGTCGCTAGTCCACTCGTGCGACAGCCTGCGCATCGCCGAAGCGATCGATCAGGCCGCGGCGCAGCAGGGCATTGGCCCGATCGAGTCGCTGCTGGAAGTGAACATCTCAGGCGATCCGGCCAAGGGAGGTTTTGCGGCCGACGAAGTCGAGCCTGCGCTTGCGCAACTTGCGGCGCTGTCGCATGTGCGGATTCGCGGGTTGATGGCCATGGCCGGCAAGCCGGACGACGACACCGCCGCGCGCTCGGACTTTTGCCGTTTGCGCGAGTTGGCCGAGCGGTTGCGGCTGAATTCCCCAACGGGCATTACGTTTGACGAGCTTTCGATGGGAATGAGCGGCGATTACGAGGTGGCGATCGAAGAGGGCGCCACGATCGTGCGCGTCGGGTCGGCTCTGTTCGAAGGCGCCGAAGAATGACCGTCGAGCTGCGCGAGCATCCGCTGGGGGTGATCTTGCCGGTGCGAGCTCAGCCCGGCGCCCGCAAGAACGCTGTGCGGGGCGAGCACAACGGCGCGCTGCGAGTCAGCGTCACGCAGGCGGCCGAGAAGGGGAAGGCAAACGACGCCGTGATCCGAGTACTCTGCAAAACGTTGAATCTCCGCGGCAGCCAGGTCGGACTCCTCGCCGGCGCAACGTCGCAGAATAAACAATTCCTGATGCGCGAGATCACCGTGGCGGAGCTGGCGGAGAGGATTACAGCGGCGCTCGCCAGCGCCCAAGGGGAGTGAGTGGTTGGCATCATCGCGGACGAACGGAGGGGATCGCTCAGATAGTCAGGCGTGCAACTTCCCTCCAAGGATACGTGGCAATTCGGCGGCGCGGCAAAGCTCTTGAAAGCGCGACGCTGAGTCGGGCGGACACTCGTCTCCTGTCATCATTGCCCACCGGACTTGCAGGGCTTGCTGCATTTCGTTCAATGCTGCTCGAGCACTTTGCTCGGGCACTGGAATTCCAACGATAACGCACCCGTCGTTTGTGTAGCCGACGATTGCTTGTCTCACTTGAAGCCTCGCGTGCGCGCTCGTCACGTTCCAGTAGAGTTGGTAGGGTACATTTGTCTCGCTTGCGAGTCGATCAAAAAGCAACTCATCTGACGTGTAGACGCAATCAGGCGGATCTGCGAACTGAGGGTACTCGTATTCGTCCTGACATCGCGTTCGGCGACTGCCAAAATGCTGTAAAAACCGTTCGACGAACTGCCGCGACCGGTCAGACGAAAGGCCGTAAACAATCACGTCATCCATTTTCTTACCAAGACACCATGGCAAAGAGGCAAAAGGTGTCGTCGGATCATTTCTGACGCTGATGCGCAGCGGCATCCGGGTACGCTTGCCGCCTTCACTCGCCCGGCCGAATCTCAAGAATCTCGAACTTCATCGAGCCCTTCGGAACTTCGATCTCGACTTTATCGCCGACTTTGTGGCCGATCAGGCCTTGAGCCAGCGGGCTGGTGACCTGGATTTTTCCTTCGTCGTAGTTCTCGTCGCCGGCGCCCACCAGCGTGAACTCTTCGGTGTCGCCGAAGTCGAGATCCTTGACGACGACGGTCGAACCGAACACGACTTCATCTTTGGGGAGCGTGGCGACGTCGATGATCCGCGAGCGAGCCAGCTTGTCTCGCAACATGTTGATCTTGGCTTGCAGCATCCCCTGGTTCTCGCGCGCGCCGTGGTACTCGGCGTTTTCGCTAAGATCTCCCTCTTTGCGCGCCGCCGCGATCTTCTCCGCGATCTTGGGCATTTCGACCGATTCTAAATGCGCCAATTCGGCCTTCAGCTTGTCGTAGCCGGTGCGGCTCATGGGAATGACGTCGGACATCGCAAATTCCTTTAGCGGCAAAAAAAGCGGCCCCCTACTGGAGGCCGCACGGTCTATTCTGGTCGTCGTTTCGTCCGCTGTAAAGTGCAGAATGGAACCAGCAGCCGGAGGAAACATTCCCGCAGGGCTAGGTCGCGGCGCCCGGCGATCGATCCTCCGGCAAGTAAAGCAATCGACCGCACGATCCTTGACAAAATGTAATCCGTCCCATCAACAAGGCATTGTGCATGTTGTTGGTGATCTGTTGGTAGCAGCCGGTGCAGGTGCCGTTTTCGACCTGGGCCATCGCGTCGGAGCCTTTGCCGCGGACGATTCGAATATAGGCGTCGCGGAAGTCGGGCGGCAGTGTGGCCTCGGCTTCTTTCAACTCTTGCTCCAAGCGGGTGACGTCTGCCAGCAATCGATCATTCTGCTCGGCCGCTGTCTTCTGCGCTTTGGCCAGCTCCTCTTTCGCCTTGATTACATTCTGCTCGGCCTCGGTCACACTCTTGGCGAACGTATCGAGCCGCTCGAACGCTTCCAGGATTTCGTCGGCCAGCACGCTGTTGGCCATTTCGTCCGCGGCGATCTGATCCTTGAGCGCCTGGTACTCGCGGTTGCTGTTGGCCTGGTTGAGCTTCGTCTTCAGATCGCTGATTTTTCCTTCGCCGCTTTTCAGCGAAAGCTGCTTGGCGTCGGCGCCGGCTCGAGCTGTCTTGGAGTTGGTCTTGGTTTGAGCAAGTTCGGCTTCGAGTCGGGCGACGTTGGTCTCGCGGGCCTTGATCTGCTTGGGCCCTCGATCGAGGCGCTCGCGGAGGTCGCCCAACTGTTGATGAATTCGATGCAAATCTCGTAGCACGTTCGTGGTAGCTGGTGGCATTGGCTGCGGCACTCCATCCTGCTGACGGTCGAGAGGCATATCCTATAGTGTATAAAAAAACCGCCGGTCTTTCGACCGGCGGTTCAAAGTTGCCGTTTTTTTAGCTCGCGATTCCTTCCAGGAATCCTTCGAGTTGCTTACTCC
Organism: Pirellulales bacterium; assembly: GCA_036493275.1. Classification (GTDB taxonomy): domain Bacteria; phylum Planctomycetota; class Planctomycetia; order Pirellulales; family JACPPG01; genus JACPPG01. Next base: position 1,591 of record DASXPZ010000469.1, on the reverse strand, counting down.
GCACCGGATGTTGCAGCTTCCGGACGGCCTTGGCCTCGATTTGGCGGACCCGTTCGCGGGTGACCTTGAAGATTCGGCCCACCTCTTCCAGGGTATAGGTGTAACCGTCTCCCAGCCCGTAACGGAGTCGGATGATCTCCCGCTCGCGGTAGGTGAGGGTCTTCAGCAGGTTCTCGATCCGGTCGCGGAGCATGCTCTGGGCAGCCGTGGTCAGCGGGCTTTGCGAGGAATTATCCTCGATAAACTCGCCAAACGAACTGTCCTCGCTCTCTCCCACCGGCCGATCGAGGCTGATCGGGTGCCGGCCGATGTTCATCACGCGGCGAGTCTCCTCGACCGTGATGTCCGCGGCGCGGGCCGTCTCTTCCGTCGTCGGCTCGCGTCCCAACTCCTGCACCAGTCGCTTGGTCACGTTCCGCAGCTTCGACAACACGTCGATCATGTGGACCGGAATTCGGATGGTGCGCGCCTGGTCGGCGATGGCCCGGGTGATCGCCTGGCGAATCCACCAGGTAGCGTAGGTAGAGAACTTATAGCCGCGGCGATACTCGTACTTGTCGACGGCACGCATCAAACCGGTATTCCCCTCCTGGATCAGGTCCAAGAAGCTGAGCCCGCGGTTGCGATACTTCTTGGCGATCGACACGACCAGCCGCAAGTTGCCGCCGGAGAGCTCGCGCTTGGCGTTCTCGTAGTCGCGGTATTGCGTCCGCATCAGGTCGCAGCGTTTCCGCAGACTGGCCGGCCCTTCGAGCGTGATCTGCATCAGGTCGCGGAGCTCTTTGCGGAGATTGGCCCGTTCGTCTTTGGCCGCCCCCGTGCTGTCGATCTGCGCGATCTTTTTTTGCAGCGTGTCCATCCGCCGCGAGATCTCATTGAGTTGCTTGAGCAACGGCTGGACGCGGCGCGTCCGCAGGCTAAGCTCTTCGACCAAGGTCAGCGCCTTGTGGCGGCGGGACAAGAAGCGCCGTCGGGCGGCAATCCGCTCCGGCCGCTCGGCCTTGCGACTGATGATGATCCGGAAGTCCTCCCGATTTTCCTTGAGCAGGTGATCGAGCGTCTTCAGGTTGTGCGGCATCCGCGACATGATCTGCTCTTTGGTCAACCGCTCCGTCAAAGAAACTTTGATGGTGCGGTCGAACGGCAGGCTGCCGTCGTGCACGCTGGCCAGCGTGCTGATCGTGGCCTGCATCGCGTAGTCGCAACCGAGCACCGTGCGGCGAAACCGCTTGCGGGTGACTTCGATCTTTTTGGCCAGCGAGATTTCCTGCTCGCGGGTGAGCAGCGGAATCTCGGCCATCTGCGTAAGATACATCCGCACCGGATCTTCGTTCCAGCGCGAGACGTCGTCGGACGACATGATCCGCACCGGCTCTTTGACCGGCTTGGACACGAAGGCCTCCTCGAGCAGAATCCGTTCGTCCGGCGCGTGCGCGGCGCTCGGTTCGACCAGTTCCACTTCCGCTTCGGGCGGCTCGCTGTAGAGCGAGATGCCTTGTTCGTCCAGCGCGACGAGTAAACTGTCGAGCTTATCGGGGTTGACCGCCTCGTCCGGCAGGTATTCATTGACCTGGTCATAGGTCAAGAATCC
>DASXPZ010000468.1:0-11153 GCA_036493275.1 Pirellulales bacterium | reverse complement strand
CCTCTGTTGCTCAAGCAATTGAAGAGCGGCGCCGACGCGGATTTGCTCGCGTTAAGTCGCGCAGCGATCGCACGGCTCGGCGCTCGTTTCCCTCCGGAAAAACCTGCGGCGCCGAATGTGAGCAGCGGCGCGCTCCTGGCGTGCGGCGGCGGGGCGATCTCGGAGGAAATCTGGCGGCGATTCATCGAACTGGCTGGCGGCGTCGACGCGCCGATTGTCGTGCTGCCGATCGCCAATCCGGGCGATCTTGCGCCGAAACTGGTGGAGAAGCTGAAGCGACTCGGTTGTCGCGACGTGACCGTGCTCGGGCAGCACACGAAGAAAGACGTCGAGGCGCCGGAATTCATCGACGCGCTCAAGCGCGCCAAAGGGGTCTTCTTCGGCGGCGGCCGGCAGTGGCGTTATGTCGACGCCTACGAAGGGACCGTGGCCGAGGAACTGCTGCGAGACGTGCTGGCTCGCGGCGGCGTCATCGCCGGCAGTAGCGCCGGCTCGGCCATCCAGGGGCAGTACATGGTTCGCGGTAATCCGCTCGGCAACTTGGACATCATGGCCGAAGGCTACGAGCATGGGCTGGGCTTTCTGCCTGGCGCGGCGATCGATATTCACGTCACCGAGCGCGGCCGGCTGAAGGAAATGGTCGAACTGGTCGCGACCTTTCCGCAAATTCTCGGCATCTCGCTCGACGAAGGAGTCGCGGCCGAGATCCGCGGGCCTCTGCTGACCGTGCTAGGCAAAGGGAAGACGCACGTCGTCACGCCGGGCACCGAGCCATTGCCGCTTGTGGCCGGCGATCGTTACCACCTGATCGATCGCAAGAAGCTGGACAACGAGAGCAAGTAGCCGGATTGCGCTGCGCGTAACTTCACTCGCGTCCCTCAGGCAACGACGGGCGTCTGTGGCTCCTTGTCGCGCCAATGGTCCGCCAGGCGGATCGGGGCGAACTTGACCTTGGGATTTTCGCGCTCGGCCGATTGCACGTCCCACGTCGATTGAAACAGCACGGCCGAGTGGCCGAGTTGGTCGATCACCGGCCGCGAAGAATACGGCAGCTTCAGCTTGTGCATCTCCTCGGCCGACATATCGACCCAGCGGGCCAATTTGTAGGGCATCCACTCCACCTGCGTGGCCGTGTTGTATTCGCTCTCCATGCGGAAGCGGACGACGTCGAACTGCAACTCGCCCACGGCGGCCAGAATTGGATCGCGCCGCGCCGCGCGGGTGTCGGAAAATACCTGAATGGCGCCCTCTTCAAGCAGTTGCTTCAAGCCCCGCTCGAACTGCTTGCGGCGGCTGGTATCGCCGCAGCGCAATAATCCAAAAAACTCCGGCGAAAACTGCGGCAGCGGCTCGAAGTGGATCGGCGCTCCTTCGCAGATTGTGTCACCCAGGTGAAAATCGCCAGGATTGGTCAGCCCCAGGATGTCGCCCGGAAAGGCCTCGTCCATCGTCTCGCGTTCTTTGCCGAACACGCGGTGAGAGCGACGCATGCGCAGCTTCTTGCCGGTGCGCGAGTGCAGGACCTCCATTTCGCGACGAAAGTGGCCGGCGCAAACCCGCACAAAGGCCACGCTGTCTCGGTGCCGCGGATCGAGATTGGCCTGAATCTTGAAGACAAAGCCGGCGAACTCGGGGCGCGCGGCGGGAATCGGCCCGACGTCGCTCTCGCGATTGCCCGGCGGAGGGCACATTTGCAGAAAGCCTTGCAAGAAGTGCTCGACGCCGAAATTCGTCAGCGCGCTGCCGAAGAAAACGGGCGACAATTCAGCCGCCAGAAAGCGTTGCCGATCCATTGCGCTGCCGGCAGTCGAGAGAAGTTCCACCTCTTCGCGCGCTTTGTCGGCCGCGCCGGGGCGGAGTTGCGAGTCGTTCAGTTCGGCCAGCGGGATCGAACGGAATTCGATGCGGCGATCTCCCGCGCGCTCGTCGAACAGGTGCGCCGTTTGCGTCGCTATGTCGACCACGCCGCAAAAATCGCGGGCCGCGCCGATCGGCCAATTGTACGGGACCGGCTCGATCCCCAGCTTGTTCTGGATCTCGGCCAAAATCGCCAGCGGCTCCTGCCCTGGCCGATCGACCTTGTTCACAAAGGTAATCACCGGGATCTTCCGCAGCGCGCAAACGCGAAACAGCTTCTCGGTCTGCGTTTCCACTCCCTTGGCCAGGTCGATCACCATCACCGCGCAGTCGGCCGCCATCAGCGTGCGGTAGGTGTCCTCGCTGAAATCGTGGTGACCTGGCGTGTCGAGCAGATTGATCTGATAGCCTTCGAACTCGAAGGCCAGCACGGTGGAGCTGACCGAAATGCCGCGCTGCTTTTCGAGCTCCATCCAGTCCGAGGTGGCGCTGCGCTGCGTCTTGCGGCCGCGGACGCTGCCGGCGATGTCGATGCAGCCGCCGAACAGCAGCAGCTTTTCGGTGAGCGTCGTCTTGCCGGCGTCGGGATGAGAAATAATCGCGAAGGTGCGCCGCCGCGCCACCTCGCGCTCGATCATCGGATCTAGTTCGCCCATGATGCGGCGCCGCCGGTTTGCGCTCTCGTCATCTTAAATTTCGGCCAGCGGCTCGGTGGCGTCACCGAAGCGATCACGGTGAACGCCGACCTTATTGAGCATCGAGAGATAAAGCCGGCACATCTGGCGGTTGGGCTGGTTACGATAGTCGAGCACGCGCCCTCCCTGGATTTTGCCGCCTCCTCCGCCCAGCAAGAGCACGGGCAACTGCGAGTTGTCGTGTCCTCCGGTCATCATGCTGGAGCAGAACACGATCATTGAGTTGTCGAGCGCCGTGCGTTCGCCTTCCTGGATCTTGTCGAGCTTGCCGGCGATGTAGCCCAATTGCGACGTGAAGAACTGATTTACCTTCAGCCAATCGGCCGTGTCCGAGTGGGACAGCAGGTGGTGGATCATATAATCGACATTGAGATTTGGGAAGCGGAGCGACGAATGGTCGTTGTTCAGCTTCAGCGTGCAGACCCGCGTGGCGTCTGTTTGGAACGCCAGTACCAGGATGTCGCACATCAACCGCATGTGCTCGGCGATGTCTTGCGGAATGCCTTCGGAGGGACGGGCGATGTCGGGCTTTTCCAACGTGGGGCGAAAGCCTTGCAATTCGCCGCGTTTGCCGGCCTGATCGATCCGCTGCTCCACTTCGCGAACGCTGTCGAGGTATTCGTCGAGCTTGCGCTGATCGAGCTTGCTGATCCCGCGCCGCAGGTCGCTGGCGTCGGCCAGCACGGCGTCGAGCACGCTCTTGTCTCCCTTTTGCACTTCGTCCTTGAACAAGCGATCGAACGCCAGCGCCGGGTAAAGCTCCAGCGGCGTCGGCGTCGTCGGAGAGCTCCACGAGATGTGGGAGCTGTAGAGCATCGAGTAATTCTTGTGGACCGACGGATTCGATTTCTCGCATCCAAGCACCAGGCTGGGAACCTTGGCCGAGCGGCCATATTCCTGCGCGATCAGTTGATCGACGCTTGTGCCGGAGCGGATCTCTCCGCCCGAAGCCAGCGGCGCGCCCGACAGTATATTGCCGGTTTGCGAGCTGTGAATGTTCCCCTTTTGGGCCTCGGCGTTGTAGAGCCCTTGAATGAAGTTCAGCTTTTGGCGGTGCTCGCGGAGCGGCGCGAGGACTTCGCCCAATGCCATGTTGTCGCCGGAGCCCTTGGCCCACCACTCTTTGCTATGGAAGCCGTTGCCGGCAAACAAGACGGCCGTGCGAACGGGAGCGGCGCTGCCGGCCGTTCCGGCGACGGCGTCGGCCGCTATGGCGTCCGTCGTCCCTGAGCCCCAGACGGAGAGCGACTCCAACCACGGCAGGGCCATCGTAATGCCAACCCCTTTAAGAAACGTACGGCGTGTGGCGGGCGTCATGGCGTAGATCCTTTTTGCGGGGTCGCTTGCGTGATTTCGTCATCCGTCGCGCGGATCGTGCGGAATTGAGGACTCAGCACGATCGTTTCGACAGCCATTTGGAAACGGTAGCCGTTGGCCTTCAGGTTGGCCTGCATTTCTTCCAACAGGGGCTCGTCCGAAAGCTGCAAGCCGCGCCCCAGCGAATAGCCTAGCAGCTTCCGGCAAAACTGGCGAACGAAGTCGTCCCGGCGGGTGGTGAGTAAGTAGTTTCGCAGCCCCGGAAGCCCGTCAAATTCGACGCCCGTCGTTAGTTTCGCGAGGGTGTTGACCAGCGGATGCCCCTCGCCGCGGGGGCGGGCCCGGCCGATGGCGTCGAACCCTTCTAGCGCGAACCCAAACGGGTCCATGCGCACATGGCATTTGGCGCAGGCCGCTACCGAGCTGTGTTGCTCGATCAATTGCCGCTCGGTCAGTCCCTCGGGCACAGTCTCCGGCAGCACCGGCACATTCTTGGGAGGTTTCGGCAGCTTTTCGCCTAGCAGCACTTCGCAAATCCAATTGCCGCGCAAGATGGGGCTGGTGCGCGACGCGCCGGATTGCTTCGAAAGGGTCGTGGCCATTCCCAGAATGCCGCCGCGTCCCTGCGACTTCAAACCATCGACGCGCCGCCACTCTTTACCTTCCACACCAGGGACACCATAGTGCTCCGCCAGCGATGCGTTCAAAAAAGTATGATCCGCGTCGAGCACTTCCAACACCGAGCCATCGCGCTGGAACAAGTCCGTCAGAAAGCGGATCGATTCTTCGTACATGGCGCCGCGCAGAATATTGAACGTGGGAAACGTGGTTTCGCTCTTTTCGTCATGCGAGGCGAATTCATAGATGTGCAGCCATTGGCAGCCGAACTCGATCCCCAGGCGGCGGACTCGCTCGTCTTTCATCATGCGGCGAGTCTGCGCGACGAGCGTTTGCGGATCGCTCAGCTTGCCGTTCTTGGCGACCTCGAGCAGTTCCTGATCTGGCGCGGTCGCCCAGATGAAAAAGCTGAGCCGCGTGGCGAGCTCGGCGTCGCTGATCCTGTTGGCCCGCGCCAGTGATCCGGCCGCCTGTGCTGCGGCGGCCGAGGCCACATACGGCCCGGTCTTCTCTGATCGATAAAGAAACGCGGGCGACACCATCACGCGGGCCAGCAGCAGGCGAATCGCTTCGTCATGCCCAATCCCCTCGTCGCGCAGCGCGCGGTAGAGATTGCGCAAGTTCGCTTCTTCCGCCGCCGAGAGTGGGTGGCGATACGCCTTGGCGGCCCAGGCGAGCACGGCGTCGATATGCCGCGGTTCGGTGTCGACAAGCAGCTTGCGGAAGGAGTCTGCCCGCGCGTTGATCGGCCCGCGCATCGGCTCGAAGACCGACGGATCGGCGTCTTGCGTCGCAAATTGCATGAGCTGCTCAAAGGCGTCGACCAGCGTCAGCGCGTCGCCGCTGACGTAGTGCAACTGATCCCACAGCCGGTTCAGTCGAGCCGTCTCGGCGTCGTCGAGCATCAGGCGGCTGAGGGCTTCGTCCTCGCGATAGAAAAGCGTCAGCGTCACGACCTCGTCGACCGGCACAATCTTCGTGTAGCAGAGACCAGCGGGGAACCATTTGCGGTGCTCGGCAAAGGAAGCTTCGAAGCGATGCCGCGCCGCGCTCCCTTCGTTCACCAAAATGGGCGTGGCGTGCGACAGCCGGCGATTGTCCGAAGTCCAGGCGCCGTTGACCTGCGTCTCGGTCTTGACACTCGGCAATAGCCCCGTGGCGCTCTCAGGCTTTTCGGCGGTGATCCGCAGTTGGGCGCTCCCTTCGGCGCCGCTGGTGGGGTGCAAGAAACCGGTGGTCACTAGCTCGGCGCCTTGCACAAAATCGGCCGGCAATCGGACTTCGATCACCGCCGGGGCGCGAACAGAGAGACTGGCCGGGTCAACGCTTGCGCCGTCGGGGCATTTGCCGAAGAGTTGCGGATCTACGCCCCAGGCCGGCTGATTGGGATCATGCGCGAGTGGGGACTTTTGAGTCTCGTCGACCGGCCGGGCCGCTTGCGCCCGTAGCGCCGCGGAGAAGAGCGGCCCGCTGAGTGACGCCATCTGTTGATACAGCACCGCGTCGGGCGAATCCTTCGCCAACTTTCCGGGCCCAGTTTGCAATAATGATTGAATCTCTTGGGCGAGCTTCGTTTTATCTTCGGCGTTTTCGGTTGACTGCCAGCGCGCCAGGAGCGAGTTGGCCGGGAGGACCGGCCCGGCGTCGGCGCCAGTTGGCTCACTGAAGAAGGTCCAAATGTCGGCGGCGCCCCGCGCGTCGGCGTGAGGATTTCCGGCTAGCAAGTTCGGCGAGACGTCGCTCGACAGGCGCCACTTCTGCGCGCCGTCGTCGAGCGCCAGGTCAATCGTCGTCAGATCGCACGAATGGTTCCCTTCGCGGGCGCCGATGCGAAGCACGACCACGTCTCCCGGACGCACGGCTACGTTTTTGAACGGGCCGAACGGGATCGGAGCGCCCCCTTGGGACACGCCCGCCGCCAACCGCTGCCGCGTGCTGCCGCGACGGACTTCGAGCGTCCATTCCACGCCGTTGCCGCACTCGGGATGCGCGTGCTGCGCCATGCCTTCGATCGTCAGGTTCGCCGCGACGGGACCGCGCCAGGCCGCGCCGATCTGGAGCGTTGGCGAAGGATGAACCGCCACGGTGTGCGGCGGCATATTGCCCGGAATCCGGACGTGTTGGTCGGACGAATTGGCGACGATGCTCAACGCATCATCGCCAATCCAGGCGGTGATAAAGTCGTAGCCGGATAGTTTGTTCGCCTTGTTCTTCAGCGGCGGGCCGAGTTTGACTGGTCCGCTGGCGCTAACGCCCAGGAATTCGAGCCAGGCGTCGAGCGATTGCGCGTTCACGCCATGCTTCTCGGCCAGCTTCGCGACTTCAACAGGCGTTTTGGACGCCGCCGCCTCGGCCGCGGCCGCCAGGCATTTGGCCGTGCTGTCGAAGACTTCTTGCCGATGCCGCGAAAGTTCAGCAATCACGCCACGCAGATCGCGCAGCGGCAGGTCGGGCCGGCCCGGCGCCACGAGCCGCGGACGCTCCCAGACGACAACATCTTGCTCGTTTCCGTCGCCGGCGTCCGACGCCGCCAGGTAAAGGACCACGTCCTTGCCGTCGGTCGCCGCGGGAATCTTGACTTTGAATTCTTGTCGCGCGGTTAACGGACTGACCGGCTCGGCCCACGATTTAGGCCCGCCGACTTTACCGATATGCCCGACGCTCGTAAATCGCCACAGTGCCTGCTGCCAGCGGGCGACGTCGGCCGCCAGCGCCACCGCCTCTTCGGGCTTGGCTTTCTTCCAATGCTCTCGCAGCGGAATGAGCAACAGCGAGGCGTCATTCTTCTTGTCGGCCGCGGCAGGCTCCGTCGTCAGCAAGGTCCACAAGGCGCCGAGGTATTTTGGGCTCAGCGATCGCTCACGGGCAACTGCTTCGATGCTTTTGGTTCCCTGGCTCATCGCGTCGCGCTCGGCCAGCGTTGCTTCGAGATAGCGCTCGATTGGCAGCCGACCGCCGCCGTTGGTATCGAGAGCGATCCCTTGCAGGACAACCTTCGACGCGCCTTGCGAGTCGCTATAACGCGCGTAAAGCTTGCGGATCTCGACGAGCATTTGTTCGGTCCAGTCGCGCGGCGTGTCGCCAGCCGAGAACTCGATGCCATCGGGAAGGAGCATCGCGTGGGCGGCGACCTCTTTGCCGGCGTCGAGATACTTGGCCAGCAGAGCGGGCGACATCACCAGTCCGTTGCCGGCGTTCGTAAAACCTTCGCCAGCCGCGCCGTCGACCGGAAACTCCCGCGCCGGCTCGAGCGAATCAACGCCCGTCAGATCGCGCAACAAATAGGTGTACTCGGCGTTGGTGAGGCGTCGCAGCACCACCGGGCCGGGATCGCCCGCGTAGCGGCGGGCTTCTTCCTTCAGCAAGCGGCGGACCCAGCCGCGTAGTTCGCCACGCTCGCTATCGCTCGGTTGCTTCGCGTCGACCGGCGGCATCTGCTGGCTGTCGAGCATCTCGGCGATTTTTTGCCAGCTTTGCGAGTGCTTTCGCGCGTCGTCGACACTGGCGAACGACGTGAGATCGAGATCGGCCTCGGCCAGATCGGCCGAATGGCATTCGACGCAGTATTGCTTGATCAGCGGCTGAATTTTGGCGGTGTAGGCTTGCGCGAAATCCTTGTCGCTCAGTTGATCAACGCCGGAGCCCTTTGCCGCCGGCTCATCGGCCAAAGACAGCCGATAGACGCCGATCGATCCCAGAGAGAAGAGCAGTATCGCAAGCAAAACTCGGCGGCGCGAGAGCATCGAAGCTTCGAAGCAGCGTGACTTAGCGACGATTTGTTTTGATCGGTGATTCATACGATCGCCTGATTCTTGGCTGTGATTCATGAGTTGTCTTGCATCCGCGTCTTGTGGCTCTCGATGTGACTCCGTAGTTCCTCGACGGCGCCGGCCACGTCAGCGGCTTGTAGCAAGTCGAGCACGCGCTGGTGGCCTTCGACGCCTCGTTTCCATTCGGCCATTTTCACGCTGGCGCGGAACCGCTGAAAGAAGACTTGCAGCAGGTCGTTGAACGCCACGAGCGCCGCCAGGCCGCTGGCTTCGAGCAGCGCGCGATGAAACTCGATATCGCGATCGATCCAGGCTTGTAGATTGCGGGCGCCGCGGAATTGATCGACCAGGTTTTGCAGCGCGGCGCCGATCGCTGGGTCAGCCTGCATCCGCCGCGCCGCGTGCGGCAGGGCGCCCGTTTCGATCACGATCCGGGTTTCGAGCAACTGCATCGGCGAGGCCCGTTGCAGCGCCGGATGAAACCCCAGGTGGCCCGTCATTCGCGCCATGTCCAGTTGCCCCACGGTCAGGCCGACCCCGGCTTTGCTCTTGAGAATGCCGAGCAGCTCCAGCGACTTGGTCGCCTCGCGCAGGCTGAGGCGGCTGACGCCAAACCGGGCGGCGAGCACGGTCTCGGTCGGCAATCGATCGCCGGGATTGAGCCCTTCGGCGATGATAAACGACTTCAGACGTTCGACCACCACGTCCCGAATCTTGGGGCGCGGCAGGGAGTCGAGCTGAATCATGGCGGGGCGAATCCGGCAGGCGGGAAGTTCAAACAGGCGGGACCGGCGCGAGGCGCGAATCCAGGGAGGAACGCCCGCGACGACAGATATTCTAATTATCTGACAAAGTCCGGCGTGTCAAGCTTTTGACCGAAGGGCCGTGGCGCTATGAGGAACGGCCGCGAAGAGGCGGTCTAAGCATCTGGCTCAAAAAGTCTACCCACGCGCGGCGACGCATCTGGGGAATCCAGATTTACCGCTTCGCGTCACGCTTGCGCTTGAGCAATCGAGATGCGACCACTCCTGTCCCGATCAAAAGCAAAGCGCCTGAGGTAGGTTCCGGGACAGGCGAAGGGACAATCGTGTATTGAAAATTGGGGCCAACGAAACCTGTTGCGTAAGGCGTTGTCGGGTAATCCAGGGACAAGTTGTAGTCGTAAAAGTACGCGTTCACCGTGATCTCAGGGCCCGGCACGAGGTTGCCGAGAGGAATGCCGGCGTTGTAGTAAAGTCCACCATTTTCGTTTTCAGATAGAGTCGAAGTGCCTGACAACATATAGGATTGCCCTGCAAGAAGTTCGATTGGCGTGATGGCCTGCGGCACGAAGGAGCTGTAACCTGCGCCGCCATTCACGATCGGGCCCGAGCCTGGACCAACCATCGCCGAAGTTAACAGGGCGTTCGGGTTCGAGGTGGAATAAATTCCTACCGGGTGGGAATCGACTAAGGCGGTTCCATTCTCCGGCGCAAATGGACTGAGGTAGTAGTCCAGCGCCGTGACCATGATGTTTACGCTGGGCGTAAACACGAACCCGTCATTGCCGTACGACTGGTAAGCTAAGCCCGCCTCCGGAGCACCGAAGCCCAATGCCCCGGCCCGCGACGGCGCAACGGCCACCGTCCAACAGAGACAGGCCGCCAGCGAGAAAGCGAGTGCATTCTTGAGGCTCTTCGGCATCGATGATTTCCTTGAGTTGTGGTCTCTAACTCGAAGTATTCGGGATGGCTCAAACGTAGTACGACCAAGCGACGTCAATTGAAATGATACTTTGCAAAAACTTCCGATTGCCCACCGGCCGACCCGATTTCTTGGCTATGGTGGCTAAAACTATACTGCTAAGAACGGTTGGCGCGCCTGGAGGCGCTTATAGCGGCCGAAACTTTGTTACGCAGTTCGGCAAATTCGTCCCAAAAGGGGTCACGTCCCACACACACAAAAGGGGTCAGAATTATTTACGACACGTGCCGTAAATAGTTCTGCCTCCTTTGCCTCCGCCTGACAAAAGTTGGGCGTGTCTAGCTTTTGGCCGGAGTCGGAAACGAGCAGGCAAGGCGGTATTCCATTGACTTTCTGGATGCTCCAAGCCACATCCACGTTGAGTCCCAAGTCGATGGGGGGATTTGGCCGCATTTCCAGGAGAGGCGCTTTCGCAGCCCGGGACTGTCAAAAATGACGGAGATTACCCTAAACGGCCCCTGAATAATCGGGGTTCGCCTCATTGCAGAAATCGAATATGTCGATTGTAGGGATTATGCGGGGGCATGGGCGTGCATCTGAACGCGCTCTCAGTCCACATTTAGCGTTCGCTTGGGCAACGTTCATTCGATTCGGTAATGGGGCGTACGATGATGCGATGGGCTCGGTGCTTGCCCGCTTTTGTGTTGGTTTGGCTTGCATTCGGCTGGTGGGCTGGGTCGGCCCGCGCCCAGTTCTTAGGGCAAGATTTCGTAACCGGCAACGCCGACGGCGCGACGGCAACGGGATCGAATTCAACCGCAGTCGGCGCCGCGTCTGTCGCGTCCGGAGCTAGCACGACCGCCGTCGGCCAGTTTGCGACTGCGTCGGGAGCAACGTCAACCGGGTTGGGATTTGGTGCGCGGGCGTTAGCAGGTAACTCAACTGCCGTCGGCAACGTGTCGACGGCCTCGGGGACTAATTCAATCGCTGTGGGTCAGAACTCGACCGCATCGGGCGATCAGTCGATCTCCATCGGAGTGAATTCGGTTGCAACGGACACCGATTCGACCGCGGTCGGCGAGGTGGCAGCTGCATCAGGGCTCCGTGCGACGGCGATAGGCCAAAATTCAACCGCATCGGGGTTCGATACCGTTGCGCTCGGCCAGCTTTCCGTCGCCTCGGGAGATGAGTCGACCGCCCTCGGCGTGCGTTC
>DASXPZ010000467.1:0-1896 GCA_036493275.1 Pirellulales bacterium | reverse complement strand
ATGATGGCTCGGTTCGCTGGCCTCTTGCATGGCCTGCAATAGCCGCTCCCCTTCGGCGTTCAATTGTTTCGACAGGAGCGCCGCGTTCGACTCCTGCAAATTACAGAGTTGATCGGCGAGCGCGCTCGCTTCGCGATCTCCCGACAGGTACAGCCCCACGTGAGCCTGCTCAATTCCGATCAAGGTGGGGTTCGAAGAGAGGAATGATTTTTTGTTCGTCCGCGCCGAGCAGGCGATGGTGCACCAGTCGCCCCGCCAATCCTTGGGGACGATTGCCAAAAAGGTGAATTCCTTGGCGCCCTCGAGCGATGCGCCGTTCGACGGGCGTAGCTTAAAGAAGACCCCGTGCTCACGGTTCGTCGTCCCGCTGGCCAACACGAGCGATTTTGGCACGATCTGCTTGTAATGATTCGACTCGGTCTTCTTGTTGGTTTGATTCAACGAGCCGCCCAGCGAAAGGATCTTGTAACCGACGTGGGCGTCTTCCGTCGCCGACTTGGTATTCTCGTTGTTCTCGGCCACCTCGATGTGATCGTCCGCCAATGAGCTTTCGAGCGTGGTGTTGGGCAAATAATCATGAATCTTCAGACGCAAGCCAGGATTCACCAGCATGTAGAGGAAATCCTGGACCTCTGCCTCAGACCCCTTGGTGATGCGGGCCGATAGCCGAAACTTACCCTCGATCACCATCAGGTGCGGATGCGCCGCCGCGCACTTCTCGGGCGTGACGTCGCGACATTCAATCGCGTCGGGGATGTCGAACGCGACTTGGGTTTCACCCGCTTGCAACTTGGCAAAAGCCGCCGCGACAAGCACCGCGGCGATCGACGCGGAGCGCAGACCAAAATGTGAATTGGACATTGCCACACTCTTCATTCGGATAGAGGCGAAGCCGACTGAGAAAAACGCAGCGAACTCTAGCAACCGACGCCTCGCGCAGTCAATGGCGATAGCGACGCCCCGCCCGACGGCCCGAGGCCCGCAGGCCTCACAAACGCTGGCTGCTAGCGATCCTCCGCTTGCCCACATGTCCGTCGAGCGTGACATGATATGCTGGGGGAAATTCGGTGGGGGGACTGCGGGGCTCGGGAGACTTTTGAATGAGAATTCTGGTCATTGGCGCCGGCGCCGTGGGGGGGTATTTCGGTGGCAGACTGCTCGAGGCGGGGCGCGACGTGACGTTTCTGGTCCGCCCCGAACGAGCCGCCCGCCTGGCGCGAGAGGGATTGACGATCAAAAGCCGTGCCGGCGACGCACACTTGCCATCGCCGCCGACGGTCTTGGCGAAGGACTTGCGCGACCCCTTCGAAGTAATTTTGCTGAGCTGCAAGGCGTACGATCTGGATGACGCCATCGTGGCCTTTGGGCCGGCGGTCGCGCAGGGCACGGCGGTGATTCCGCTGCTCAACGGCATCCGTCATCTCGATCTGCTCGACGACCGGTTTGGGACCGAGCGCGTGCTGGGAGGTCGCTGCTTGATCTCGGCGAGGTTGGAAGCTTCCGGTCAGATCGTGCATTTCAGCGATGTTCACGAACTGACATTCGGCGCCCGTGAGCCGGCGCAAGAGGCCAAAGTCGGCGAGATCGCGGCGGTCTTTTCCGGTTGCCGGTTCGTGGCCCACGCCAGCCGTGAGATCATGTTCGACATGTGGGAAAAGTGGGTCTTTCTGGCGACGATGGCCGGCATGACCTGCCTGACGCGGGCCGCCTTGGGCGATATAGTCCGATCGGGAGGGCAGGACGTGTCGCTGGCCCTGCTGACGGAGTGTCACGCCATCGCCTCGGCGGCGGGCTGGTCTCCCCGCGCAGAGTTTATGGAATCGGCGGTCCTCCGCCTGAGCGATCCGAATTCGACGCTCACTGCGTCGATGCTTTCCGACCTGGAGCGAGGCGGCC
>DASXPZ010000466.1:0-14637 GCA_036493275.1 Pirellulales bacterium | reverse complement strand
AAGCAGGGTCGCGTCGCGCGGGACGAAGCGTCCCTCGGCGTGCGCGATCGGCAAATACATCGACTCGATGCCGCGGAAGAAGACGCAAGGCGTGCGGGCCACCGTCAGCCGCACCCAGCGATCTTCGAACTTGCCTGAATCGTTCCAAGCGAGCGTGGCCGGCAGGTTGGTGGCGGCGTCGGGCGACACGTCATCGAATAGGATGCCGCTTTTGGTCAGGACTTGCAGGCCGTTGCAGATCCCGAGCACCAGCTTTTCGCGGCGGCGGAATTCGTGCAGCCGGTCCGCCAGGTGGTGATGCATCTGCGCGCCGAAGATCCGTCCGGCCCCCAGATCGTCGCCGTAGCTGAATCCGCCCGGCACGCAGAAGATCTCGAAGTCGTCGATCAGGCGCGGCGCTTCGAGCACGCGCTGGACGTGCAGGGTCTCGGCCGTGGCGCCGGCGGTCACAAAGGCGTGCGCCGTTTCGACGTCGCAATTCGTGCCCGGGGCACGGAGAATCAAAGCTCGCGGTTTCATCTTTGAAAATCGAGGGGCTGTTAAAAGAATGATTGCCCGAAACACCCACGCTAAAAATCGAACTCCCGCGCCGCGCGATCACCAGCGAAGCGGCTTCTGCCACGCTTCTTTCAAAGAGGCCAGCGGCGCCGAGACCACGCTCCGCTGCCTCCCGCCGTCCTGCACGTTGATTTCCAACTTTGCCGCTGCGGTCACCTGGCCGATCTGCGCATGCGGAACACCGGCGAACAAGGCCGCGAACTGCGCGGCGTGATCGGGCCGCACCTCGCACAAAAACCGCGTGTTCGATTCGGCGAAGAGCCGCGCCGCCGGGCTTGCCGCCGCGGGGTCGCGCGGAACGCGATCGAGATCGATCGTGGCGCCCAGATCGCCGGCGAAAGCCATCTCGGCCACCCCGGCGGCCAGGCCCCCTTCGCTCAGATCGTGGCAGGCGCGAACCAGCCCGGCGCCAATCGCCGCGTGAACGGCGGCGAACGTCCGCCGCGCAAGCTCCGCGACGACCTCAGGCGGGCGTCCGCCGCTCAGCCCCGCGACCAGCGCAAAGTGCGAGCCTCCGAGCTCGTCGCGCGTCTGCCCGACGATGAAAATCAGGTTGCCCGCTTCCTTCAAGTCCATCGTCACGGCGCGCGAGACGTCTTCCATTTGCCCCAGCGCGCTGATCAATAGCGACGGCGGAATCGAGATCGAGCGGGTTTCGCCGCCGGCCACTGGATAGCGGAATTCGTTGTTCAGGCTGTCCTTGCCGCTGATGAACGGCGTCTTCAACTCCACGGCCACGTCGTAACAGGCGAGCGCCGCGCGGACCAGCGAGCCGAGCGTTTGCGCCCTTTGGCAATCGCCCCAGCAGAAGTTATCGAGGATCGCGATCCGCGCAGGATCGGCTCCCACGGCCACGCAGTTGCGGACCGCTTCGTCGATGGCGCTGGCCGCCATGTGGTAGGTGTCGAAATCTCCGTAGCGCGGATTCATGCCGCACGAGAGGACGACGCCGCGCCGCGAAGCGAGGACCGGCCGTAGCACGGCGGCGTCGCTCGGACCGTCGTTCTGCGCGCCCACCAGCGGCTTCACCACGCTCCCGCCTTGCACTTCGTGATCGTACTGGCGAATGATCCACTCTTTGCTGGCCACGTTCCACGAACCCAAGATCGCCAGCAGCTCGGGCGTGAAATCGCGCGGGCCGGCCGGCAGCGAAAGGGGCGCCGTCGGCGCCGGCTCATAAACCGCCTCGCGCACCACGGGGGGACGCCCCTCGTGCAAGAAATCCATGCTCAGGTCAGCGACCAGTGAATCGTGATACTTGAGCGTCAGCCGGCCGTCGGTGGTGAATTTGCCGAACGCGGTCGCCTCGACTCCTTCTGATGCGCAAAGCGCGTGGAACGCTTCCCAGCATTCCGGCGGCACCGCCAGCACCATCCGCTCCTGCGCTTCGGAGATCCAGATCTCGCAGTACGAAAGCCCCTCGTATTTCAGCGGCGCCTTTTCCAGCCAGACGACCGCGCCGAGCTCTGCCCCCATTTCTCCCACGGCGCTCGAAAACCCGCCGGCGCCGCAATCAGTCACCGCGCGGTACAGGCCGCGGTCGCGGGCGACCAGCATCACGTCGAGGACCATCTTCTCGGTGATGGCGTTGCCGATCTGCACGGCCCCGCCCGAAAGACTTTCGCTCTCGCTCGTCAATTCGGCCGAGCTGAACGTGGCGCCGTGGATGCCGTCGCGCCCGGTCCGTCCTCCGATCGAAACAATCAGGTCGCCCGGCTCCGGCGCCTTTTCCACCTTGTCGACCGGCAGCAGCCCCACGTTGCCGCAATAGACGAGCGGATTGCCGACGTAGCGCGGGTCGAAGAAGACGGCGCCATTGACCGTGGGGATGCCCATCCGGTTGCCGTAATCGCGGACACCGGAGACGACCCCCTTCATCACGCGCTTCGGGTGAAGCGCCCCGGTTGGCACTTCGGCGGCGTGAGTGTCTGGCGGGCCGAAGCAAAAGACGTCGGTGTTGGCGATCGGCCGGGCACCCAGCCCCGTGCCGAGCGAATCGCGGATCACGCCCCCCATGCCGGTGTTGGCGCCGCCGTAGGGCTCGAGCGCTGAAGGATGATTGTGCGTTTCGACTTTGAAGACGACATGCTGCTGTTCGTCGAAGCGGACGATGCCGGCGTTGTCCTTGAAGACGCTCACGCACCAGTCGTCCGCGCCTAATTGCCGGCGAATTTCGATCGTGGCGGCGAAAATCGTCTCCTTGAGCATGTTCTGAAAGCGCCGCTCGCCGCGCTCATCTCGATATTGCACCCGCCCGGCCAGCGTCTTGTGGCTGCAATGCTCGCTCCAGGTCTGCGCGATCGTCTCCAGCTCGACGTCAGTCGGCTCGCGCCCCAATTCGCGAAAGTGGGCCTGAATCGTGCGCATCTCTTCCAGGCTGAGATAAAGCTGCCCCGTGCGACTGAGCCGCAATAGCGCGTCGTCATCGAGCGCCTGTAATTCCACATAGACCAGCTTGAACGCGCTCGGCGCGCCGAGTTCCAAGCGCTCGAACGGCAAGGGGCCGACGATCACCTGCTCGATGGCGTCGTTCGCCAACAGCTTGCCGCACAATTTTCGCAACACTTCTTCGGGCAACTCGGTGATCCATAATTTGCGCAGCGTGCGCACCGCCGTGGCCGAGAGCCCCAGGTCGGCAATCGCCGCGAGCGCGCTGGCCGCGACGGGATCCATCACGCCCGGCTTGGGCAAAACGTGCACCAGTTGCACCGGGGTCGGCACGCCCGCGGGGCGCTGCGCCAATTCGCCGGGCGGGCCCACCACCACGCGCTCGACGACCGGATCGCAGAGCAATTCGCGCCCGATCCGCTCGGCGTCTGCGCGCGAGAGGTTGCCTTCGAGCAGGTAACCGCGCGCCAGGGTCGCTTGCAGCTCGTCGGTGATTTCCAACTCGGCGGCTTCGGCGGCCAGGCGGTCGGCGGCCAGATCGAACTGGCCTGCGGCCGGATAGACGTCAACTTCCCAGAGCATCTCGTAAACGCTTCGCTTCCTGTAAGACCTCGACCAGCGCGCGGGAGTCGTTGTTCGACAGCGCCTGGCGGAATCGACCCAAGACGGTTTCGTACGTCACTAACGAATCGAGGACGTTGGCCCGGTTTTCGAGCAAAATATCGGCCCACAATTGCGGATCGCCGCCGGCGACGCGCGTCGTGTCAGCCCAACCGCCGGCGACCAGCGGCAGGCATTCGCGCGGAGTGGCCGCCGCCAGGGCCGCCGACGCCAGATGAGGCAAATGGCTCGATCCGGCGACGACGCGATCATGTTCGGCCGGATCCATTTGCGTTACCTTCGCGCCGAGCGCCCGCCAAAACGACCCGATTCTCGCGGCGTCGGCCGGTCGCGTCGCTTTGCCGGGGGTGACGACGACCGTGCGTCCTTCGAACAAGTTGGCCATGGCCGCCGTGGGGCCAGTTTTCTCGCTGCCTGCTAGCGGATGACTACCGACGAAGCGCGCCGCCGGCGGCAGGCCGGTATCGAGCGCGGCGATGATGGCCGCCTTCGTGCTGCCGACGTCGGTGATCAAGGTTTCACGCCTACAGCAGGCCGCGGCCTGGCGGACGTCGTCGACAATCCGGCTGACCGGCGTGCAGACCACGACCAGTTGAGCGTCGGCCACGCTCGGCGGCAATTTGGTGCTGACCGAAGTGCAGGCGCCCATCGATTCGGCCATGTGGAGCTTTTGGGGATCGCGCCCGACGCCGATCACCTGGCCGGCGACGCCGCGCCGCATCAGTTCGATCCCCAGCGACGTGCCGATCATCCCCATGCCGACTATCGTCACAGTGTCCCACCGGGGCGTTTCTTCCACAGGTTGAGACAATGACATGGCAGGCAACCGTGGGCGGTTCGCAAGACGCCGAAAAATGCTCCAAGTGGGGGCATTGTAGCAAATCACGCCCCGTTGTGACCGGGGGCGAGAGGAACCTAGGAAAGCAGCAAGAATCTCGACAATTCCTAGGCGCTGGGATAGCCTGAATCGAGCCGCGTCCCCTCCGGCGCGGCTCGTCACGGCGCTTTGCCGCGACCGACGCCAACGCGGTAGCGGAATCCTAGCGGCATGAACGAGCTCTTCAAACCTCGCATCAAGCTCCAGAATCTGGCCGGATTGTGCCGCCGGCTGGCGATCACGCTTTCGAGCGGGATCGACGTCCGCCGCGTCTTCGAACGCGAAGCCGCCGACGCGAAATTACCCGCCGTCCGCGCCAAGCTGACCGAGATCAGCGAAGCGATCAGCCACGGCGAAAGCGTGACCGACGCCATCCGCCCGGCCGGAGATTATTTTCCCGCGCTGTTTCACGACATGGTGGAAGTGGGCGAACACACCGGCGGCCTGCCCGAAGTCTTTCGCCACCTGGCCGAGCACTACGAAGAACAAGTCCGGTTGCGCCGCACGTTCATCTCGAACATCTCCGGCCCCATCTTGCAGCTCATCGCGGCGCTGGGCGTGATCGGCGGTTTGATCCTGCTGATGGGCGTGCTGCCGACTACCAACGGAAAATCGCCCGATATTATGGGCCTCGGCCTGACGGGTATGAGCGGCTTTATTCAATTTCTTCTCTACATCGCCATTTTCATCGGCGTGGGCTTCTTTGTCTATCAGGCGACGCGGCGAGGGAAATTGTGGACCGTTCCTTTGCAGAAGAACGTGCTCCGCATCCCGCAATTCGGCAAAGCGATTGCCACGATTTCCTTGGCGCAGATGGCCTGGACGATGGAGCTGACGATGGAATCCGGCATGGACGTGCTGAAGGCGATCCCGCTCTGGTTTCGCAGCACGCGCAACGCCTACTACATCGAGCACTCGGACCGCGTCGTCGAGCAAGTTCGCGCCGGGCATGAAATCCACGAAGCGCTGGCAGAAACCGGCGCGTTTCCGACGGATTTTCTCTCGCAAGTTGAGGTGGGAGAGCAGAGCGGCCGATTGCCCGAGGCGATGAAAACCCTCTCGAGGGATTACCACGAGCAAGCGCAACTGGCGATCAAACTGTTGACAACGATCGCCGGCCGCTGCGTCTGGGGCCTGGTCGCCGCGATGATCGTGTTCATGATCTTCCGCATTTTCAGCTCGTACACCGGGGCGCTGAACAACGCGTTGAATGACGTGCGGTAGCGACTCGGCTCAGCGGGAGCTGCGCCCCCCCAGGGGCTCTTCGCGCAGGGCATCCACTGGCGGCGCCGGTTTCGTCTCGCGTTCGAAGGAGAGCACCATTTTCAGTAGTAGCGGCAGCACCACCAGGTTCCCTACCATGCCGCCGACCATTGTCATGCTGACCAGCACGCCGAAGTAGATCGTCGGCACAAACTGGCTCAGACAGAGGGCCGTGAAGCCGACGATCAGCGCCAGCGTCGAAAAGACCACGGCTCGTCCCACGCTCTGATGGACGCTGCGCATCGCCTGATCGATCGATTGCCCGTCGGCGCGAAACATCCGAAACGCCGTGATGTAATGGGCCGAAGAATCAACGGCCAGCCCCATCGAGACCGCGGCGATCATCGCGGCGCCCATGTTCATCTTCAGGCCGAACCAGCCCAATAGGCCCATCACCACCATGATCGGCAGGGCGTTCGGAATCAGCGTGATCAGCGCGATCGGGATGCTGCGGAAGGCGATCAGCATCATCACGAAAATGCCGCTGGTCGAGAGGATGAACGTCAGCCACTGATCGCCGAGCATGCTTTCGATCAACCGCGTGAGAAGCACGAAGAAGCCGGTGGTCTGCGAACCGGGAAATTCCTCATTGCTGATGCGCGTCACCTGCTCGATCAACTCTTCTTTGTGCTCCGATCCCTGCCGTTCGCGCGAGCGGAGCATGATCCGCAGGAATTGCCGGTTACCGTCGGCCGGGTCGCGGCCGTGCATCAGCCGGACGATGGGCATGTTGTCTTTGATTTTTAGCGGCGCGAGCACGGCCTCAAGCTGATTGGCGTCGAACGACGAGTTGGGAAACATGGCGTCGAGCGCGTCGACCACGCTCATCACCTTGGTCAATCCGGGCGGCGACGTTTCGCCCGGCATCGGCGTCACGCGGACTTCTTCCAGCAACCTTTTCTGGTAATTGCGGACTTTGTCGACAAAATTGGGGTCGCTCCCTTCCGGCATGGGAATAATCACGTCCCACACGCCGGCGCCGCCGAGCCGCGTCTCGACGAAGTTATAAGCGTGAACGATCGGGCTGCTGGGAAGAAAGTTTTTCGTAAAGTCGCTTTCGACTTCCAGAAACAAGTTGCCCAACAGCGGCGGCCCCGTGACCAGGATCACCAGCATGGCCAGCAGCTTGGGTCGATGTTCGATCAGCGACGACAGCCCATGCAAGCCGAGCGTGAGCTGGCTTTCGCCCCAGGCATGCTTCGGGTCGGCGTCGAAATGTCCCAATAGCGACAAGCCCGGCAGCAAGATCGCGATAAATGTCAGACTGACGACAGCGGCCACACTCATCATGATGCCAAAATCATGCACTGGCCCCACGCGCGAGGTGATCAGCGAGCCGAAGCCCGACGTGTCTGTCAGGCAGGCCCAAAAGACGGGCGCGGCGAGCATGGCCCCGGCGGCGATCATCGCCGCGCGCGGCGTGTGCCCCGCGGCGCGCAATTCGCGAAAGCTAATCACCACGTGAATCACGGTCGCGATGCCGATCACCGCCACAATTGCCCACAGCATCGAGCTGACCATGCTCAAACGGATGCCGCTTGAGACCAACAGCCCTTCGGTGACGATCAACGTCGAATAGACGATCGCCATCGGCACGATCACCCAGCGGAGGCTACGGAAGCAAAAGATGATCGTTAAAGACAACAAGATCGTGCTGGCGATACCTAGCCGTCGGCCGTCTTCTTCCAGATAGCGGAAACCGTCGACCACCATTACCGGTTCGCCGGTGAGTTGCCCGCCGGGGGTCAGCTCGTCGATCGCCGATCGCATCTGGTCGACGGTTTCGGAACGCTCGAGCTTACTCTCTCGCTCAGGCTTTAGAACGCAGACTACCGCGGCCGTCTTGCGATCTTCGCTGATCGTGTAGCCTTCGCAAAGCTCGATGAACGCCTCGCGGCGCGCGGGAGTGGCGATGAAGGCAGGCATTTTGTCGAGCGGGTTTTGCGCCAGACTGAAGACCGTGTCGACGCCATCGATCTTCGCTAGCGCGCCGGCCAACCGTTCGAGTCGGGCCAGGCCCGCCGGCTTCAACAGATCGGGATCGTCGTAAACGGCTAGGGCGACTTCGTTGCCGCCGAAAGTTCGCTGCAATTTGTGATAGGGCGCCAGGATCGGATCATCCGGCGCGAACATGTTCTCGACCGACCGATCGAAAGAAAGGCTCCGCGCCGGACGCCAGGCGAGCGCCACCGCCAAAATGGCCAGCGACATCAGCGGCCAACGATAATCGACCAGCCAGATGACCACTCGGCCCCATCGCCCCTTGCGCAACACCGCCTGCTCGACTTCGCTGGGCAAAATGGTCGCCAGCAACTCGTCGGCTTCGGACGATTTATGCTGTTGGTCCATGAGAAATGGGCGGCAAGGGGCATTGCGGGCAGTTCGCCATGCCCTGGAGCGATAGCACCAAGATTCGAGGTCAAGCGCTATTGGACAGAAGAACAAATGAAAGCAGGAACCTGGCAGGGAGTCAACGCGAGCTGTCGTCGGTTCATTGAATCGGCAAGCGACAACACCCGACCGGAGCGGGTTTGACGAGCAGGCCGCCCTCAGACGAAACTACGCAGCGTTGCGCGAGGGCGCGACCCCGTTCGACGCTCGGCGTCCCTCGCCTGTTGCTTCCGCGACGGGCAAAGAGCGGGGCGAGATATTCCGCCGAGAGTTACCGATGGCCCAACGCAGTCCGCGTCCCAAAGCATCTTGGATTACCAAATTTCGCTGCACGTTCCGCGGCGCAAAGATCGCCGTGCGCGGCGAGAGCAGCTTTTTCGTGCATCTGTTTGTCGCGGTGGCGGTCATCGTGGCGGCCGCGGTGTTTCAGGTGAGCCTGGTCGAATGGTGCCTGCTGGCCGGCTGCATCGCGGGCGTGCTGGCCGTGGAACTTTTGAACACGGCCATCGAGCGACTCGCCCGAGCAGTCGACGATTCATTCAACGAGCAACTACGAGACGCGCTCGATATCAGCGGCGCGGCGGTCTTGATCGCCTCGCTGGCGGCCACGCTGATCGGCGCGTTGATCCTGGGGAGCCACTTGCTGTCATCGCTCGGCTGGTGAGGGGAGGAGTGAGGCTAGAGGCGAGAGACCACAGACCAGAGGCTTAAGGAGCGCGGTTGGAGGGTTGTAGGGCGCGCCGCGTGAACGAAGCATGAGCGGCAGCGCCGAACGGCACGCAGACGCCCCCCTCTCCCGCCGGGAGAGGGCCGGGTGAGGGTTCGATGCGCTTTGGGGTTTTCCGACTAGTCGGACTCAGATCCCGAGGCCCTCATCCGGTTCGCTTTCGCTCACCACCTTCTCCCGAGGGGAGAAGGGTTTTCAGTGATCCCTCTCCCGGCGGATGGGGCGAGAATCGCGTGTCCCGAGCAGCGCGCATAGAGTTCTTTTTACCTCAAGCCTCTAGCCTCTGGCCTCACGCCTTCTCTGGCGTCGGCGGATAGACGCCGACTTCGATGTGATAGCCGTCCGGATCACGGAAGAAAATCTGCTGCGTGTTGCGCTCCGGAACGAAATTCTTGCGGAAGGGGACGCCGAACTTTTCCAGCCGCTCTTCGACAATTTGTAAGTCTTCCACCTCGAACGCCAGGTGACTCTCGCGCGTCTGAATCGGCCCGGTTGGGTCGGGGATCGATTCATCGACGATCAAGTGAATCTGCAGACCATAATTGAATAGCCAGGCGCCGCTGAAATTGAAGTTCGGACGCTGGATCTCGCGGAAACCCAACACATCGCGATAAAACGCGCGGCTCTCCGCCAGGTGCTTGGTCAAGCGGCCAACGTGGTTCAACGAACGGACGGGTAGCGCAGTCGACATGCAGGGCCTCCCAGGCGGATCACTTCCAAGACGCTTGAAAAAAGTCTCTCCGAGCGTCACGCGAGCGCAATCGCGTCTCGCGCAATATAAACGATCGCGAGGGACGCCGCGACCATCGGCTCAGACTACACAGACCGCACTGCGCTATCGTCGGGTCTCTTTGTCTGACCCTGGAATTACGCGTCACGCCAAGCCCTCATGTAGGGCAGCCGCAGGTTCGTGGAACGCGCAACCCGTCCAGCGGGGGCCGAATGTGGCGAGTGGTCGCAGGCGGCTTGCTATCGCCCTTTGGTAGACGGCGCCGATTTTCTCGATTCTTCCGAATGCTCCGTCGATAACTCCTAGGTAGACCTATCTACGAGCCTGTCCGAAAACTGGCGGTTGCAAGCAACAGTGCGGGATTCTGTGCGGCGAATTCCGGATTTAGGATAGGCGCCTAAAATGTTCTGGCCTTCCGGGGGGGATGCGAGAAATGAGACGCTTATTGCTGGGCGTATGCCTGGCCTGTTCGATCTTAGGGGGTTCTGGTTGCTGCGGTCCCTGTTCACACTGGCTTGGCTGGAATCGATGTGGACCAGGCTGTGGGGGCGGTTGCGGTGATTGCGGCGGCTGCGGTGGTGGCTGCGGTGATTGCGGCGATTGTGCCGACTGCGGCGCGTGCAGCCCCTTCGCCGGTCTCTGTGGTCGACGCCCCGGCGGCTGCGGCGAATTCTTTTGGGGCGACTGGTGCACCGGCAATCCTCACTGCCAGACTTGCGACAACTGCGCGAACTGGATCGGCCCCGATTCGCCCGGTGGCAAAGGCGCACCGCCCCAGTGTTATTCCAGGGCCCATCCGTACGGCAACCAGGTCGTCGGCGGCAAGAACATGCCTCCGCAGGAATATGCGCCGCAGCTCGTGCGAAACATGAATCCAAGACAATACGCGGCTCCTCGCGGAACACAAATTGCGCGAGCCCATAACACTCAACCGCAAACGACGCGACCCCAGGTGATGGCGCCCGAAATCGCCCAGGCCCGGATGGCGCAGCAACAGCAGGCGCCGCAGTCGCAGATCGTGCAGACGCAAATGGAGCAGCCGCAAATGATGCAACGGCCGATGCCTCAACAGGAGATGATGCAGCCGCAGATGGCGCCGCAGCGGATGGCGCAGCCGCGGATGCAACAACGTCCAGCCCCTATCGAATATGGTGGCTATCCGCAGCGGCAAGTTGTGCAGCGTCCTCCGGTGAATCGCTACGGACCCGGGACGCAACAGTTTGTGCAACGATCGCGACCGAATGCTTATGGCGCCGGACAGATGGTCCGCCGGCCGACCTCGCAGATGAATCAGCAGATGGGGTCGCAAATGTCGCCGCAGATGGCGCCACCAAGAGGGCAAGTAGCCCGTGGAGGCGGCAACCAGCGGGAGTATGAAGGCGCGATCGAATATCTCGGCACGACCGATCGCGTGGTGACTCCCGCCGAAGCGCCGCAAATGGCCCGCGGCGGTCAGCCGACTTTGGCCGAACCGATAGTCGCCGAGCCGGAGCAAACAGAAGTTCCGGTCCGCCAGGCGCAAGGCCGACGTCCTGTGCAGCGGTAAGCAGCGCGGCGCGAACAATCGACAGCGCGATCGACTCCCCTCGTCTTGCTCCTTCCATCCGGAAGCGGCGGGATGAGGGGAGTTTTTTTGCGCGCCGCCCGTCGAGGGTGATACAAAGAGGATCCGACCCCCGCTTCAAAACAGCTAGGGCGCAGCCTTGCGATCCGCTTCGGCCTGTCGCTTTCGGGCAGCGTCTACCCCTTCCTCGATCGGCGGTGCAAAAAAATAGAAACAGACGCCGATAGCCATCGCGGCGAGCACGATCCATTCAATAATCGTCGGGCGTCGGAAGAATTTGATCATGCTTCCATCCTACCGCGGGCCGATTTGCATTGCCTCGCGCAGACCGTAAACTGAGCGGTCGATCGCCCAGCCGGCCTCCACTCTTTCTCCCTCTCCCACGGCGCCCAAAGGGTACCCGGGGTCGGGGTGACGGAGAAGCGGCGCAAACCGAGCCACTGCCCAAGCCACCGGCGTAACGCTCAAAAAAGCTCAGCAGGTGCGATCGACACAAACTTCCATTTCTCCTCGCACTTTCGCCCCCAGAGATTGCCATGCGCGTCAGCGGATCGCAGGCCCTGTTGAATATGCTCGCCGATCTTGGCGTGCGTTACTTGTTCGGCAATCCAGGCACGACCGAACTGCCGCTGATCGACGCCATGGTCGACGAGCGGCGGATCTCTTACGTTCTCGGCTTGCAAGAAGTCCCCGTCGTCGCCATGGCTGATGGCTACGCCCAAGCCTCGCGATCGCTCGGCGTAATCAATCTGCACATCAGTTGCGGGCTCGGAAACGCGATGGGAATGCTCTACAACGCCTTTCGCGCCGGCACGCCGCTCTTGGTCACCGCGGGGCAACAAGACCGGCGGTTGATGTTCGAAGAACCGATCCTGTGGTCGGACATGGTGCGCGTCATTCGCCCTTGGACCAAGTGGGCGGCCGAAGTCCACCGGATCGAGGATCTGCCGACCGCCATCCGCCGCGCCGCGCAAGCCGCGCTGACGCCGCCGACCGGTCCGGTCTTTCTTTCGCTACCGATGGATCTGCAAAGCGAGATCGCCGAATTGGATCTCGCCCCCGCGGCGAAGCTTGACCCGCGTGTTCGCCCGCCGTTGGGCGCGCTGAAGCAAGCGGCTCAGGTCCTCTCGGAAGCCAAAAACCCGGCCATCCTGGTCGGCAGCCGCACGACCGAGGCCGACGCCGTGGCCGAGCTCGTGGCCTTGGCCGATTGTTGGGGCGCGCCGGTCATGAGCGAGTCGGGCACGACGCACGGCCGGCTCGGTTTTCCTGCGGATCATCCGCTCTATGCCCACGGCATGCCGATCTGGGCGCCCGAGGTTCGCGCCCGCCTGGCGCAGCACGACGTGGTGCTGGTCGTCGGCATGGATTTGCTGCGGCAATACGTTTACTTCGAGCCGTCGCGCTCGATGCCTGAGCATCTGCGGATCGTCCATATCGATCAAGATCCTTGGCAATTGGGAAAGAACTACCCGATCGAAGTCGGCCTGATCGGCGACTTGAAAGTCGGACTGGCCGAGCTGACCGAAATCTTGCGAGCGAAGCTCTCTCCGGCCGAGCGCGAAGCGGCTGCGGCCCGTCACAAAAAATGGTCGGCCGAGCACGAGGCCGCGCGCCAGGCGCTGCGCAAAACAGCCGAGACCGAACGGCCGGCGCGCCCTTTGACGCCGCTGACTTTGATGTCGAGCGTCGCCAGCGTGCTGCCGGACAACGTGGCCGTGGTTGAAGAAGCGGTCACCACGACAAGCACGTATCTTGAACGGCTGGCGGCGCTAAAAAACACTTCCGGCTATTTCGGCCATCGCGGTTGGGCCTTGGGATGGGGATTGGGCTGCGCGATTGGCGTGAAGCTGGCCTGGCCCCAGCGGCCGGTGTTGGCGCTCTTGGGCGAAGGCGCCGCGATGTACGGCATTCAAGGGCTGTGGACCGCGGCCCGCTACCAGCTGCCCGTCACCTTTGTCATTTGCAACAACGCACAGTATCAGATTCTCAAGGTCGGGGCGCACCAGATTGGTTATCCGGCGGCGCGGCGCGGCGAGTTCGTCGGAATGGACCTGGCTGAGCCCGAGATCGACTTCGTCGGACTCGCCCGCAGCCTGGGAGTGGAAGCGACGCGAATCACGGATCCCGATGAGCTCTCGGCGCGTTTGAAAGAATCATTCGCCGGCGACCGGCCGCGATTGTTCGACGTGCCAGTCCAACGCGGAGCGCCGCCGCGATTGAATTACGGGTGAGCGGCCTCGTCGACAATCTGCCGCTTGATGTCGAGGCCGACGAGCTCGCTGTACGCGGCCAATAATCGCGCATACACCGGGCCGGGTTTGCCATCGCAGATAGCCTGGCGATTAAGCCGCGTGACTGGCAGCAGGCAATACGATGAGCTGGTCGTGAAGGCCTCGGCCGCCGTCAGGGCTTGCTCCGGCGTGATATCGCGCTCGCTGGCGCGAATGCCGAGCTTCTCGGCGAGTTCCAGCACTACTTTGCGGCTTTCGCCTGGTAGGATGTTGCGCAGCGTCGGCGACACGATCGCGCCGCGCTCGACGATAAAAAAATTGCCGGCGCTCGTTTCGGTAATGTTGCCTTGCAAATCGAGCAACAGCGCGCTGGCCGCCGGGTCGGCGTCGCGGGCTTGCTGGTCCGCCAGAAACCAGTGCAATCGGCTGCGATACTTCATCGCCGGGTCGAGGCACTCCGGCGGCACGTGGCGAATCTCGGGCGTTACCAGATGTTGGCCGGTGGTCATCGCCACGGCCCACGATTCGAACGGCAGCGGAAAGGTGTGGACGCACACGCTTGCGTGGCGTGGCGTTTTGCCTCCGGGCAGACCGGCGTAGACCGGCAGTTCACCCGCGGTGACAAAAAAGACGAGCGCCAGATCGCCCGATGGCGAAATCTGCGTGGCGTTGTGCGCGACCAGCTCCCGGCCGATCGCGGCCAATTCCGCCGTGCCAAGGCCGGCGTCGATCCGCGCGATCGCCAGCCCGCGCAGCAAGCGGGCCAGATGCTCTTCCAGGCGAAACGGGACGCCGCGAAAGGTGCGCGTCAACTCGGTGATCGTGGCGCCCATCACCAGCCCGGCGTCGTAGTACGGCAGCCGCGCCTCGGAGGCCTTCAAAAGCCGGCCCTGCAAATAAACAAGAGGTTCGGGCATTGGAGCCTGATAGGATCGCAAAAAACTTGGAGGAACGTCTCCGCGCTTTCGGCGGGAGGGCGAGGCTCCGGCCGAGCCGCGCGCCGCCGATGGAGTTTCATTCATCATAAACGACAGCACAAAGGACGTGGCGACGATTGAGCGTTTTCCGTGTTTGGATTCTCCACCAGATCCGCGGGGTAGATCTTGCTAAGCGCATTCGCCAAACTAGCTACGCGGCTCGGCGGGAGCCTCGCCCCACTGCTGTGAACAAGCTATCACGGTGGATGCTTGCTGGTCAGCGCGGATTGTTTGGCTGCTTGGATTAGTTTCCAGGCGGAGGAGTGGCCGCCGGGGACTTCGGTGCGGGGCGTTGGCTGCGGCGGTC
>DASXPZ010000465.1:0-4983 GCA_036493275.1 Pirellulales bacterium | reverse complement strand
CCATCACGGAGGGAGCTCAATTGCAGCGGGCCGGAGATCTACGGGCTGTCGGTCATCGGAGACAGACTCGCCGCAAGGATTCAGCCTTTTCTAGACCAGGTCCAGGACTGTCGCCGTTGAAGAATGGGGGCCGGACACGCGATTGCCTGCGCCGCTTCGTAGCGCAAGTGAGACCCCGTCGTGATCGCCAACAAAAAGCGATTCGACACCAAAGAACAATTTTTAGCGCCGATTCATAAAACCGACTTGCCGCTCAAAACACAATCGTGTCGCCAGCGACTTTCAGGTTTCGGATCGGACGCTTATGAGCCGGCCATCCCGCGACGGAGACGTCCGAAAAAGATGTTTCGTGTGTCAAAAATACGCGCCTGCGCGAGGCAACTCGCGCCGGCGCGTTTTTTTGTGTTTGATCCCGGCAGGCGTCACGTATTCGTGAGCCGCATGGTGCTAGCCTGCGGGTTCTTCGTATTTCGGCGTCCTACCACATTCACCGGCGGCTAGCGCCGAACCGCTCACAGAACGAGGGTTGGGGTGAGGGTAGATGCGAGTTAGGGTTTTCAAACTAGTTCGACGCAAAAGCGGCGCCGGCCCCGGGTACCCTCTGGGTGCGGTTCGCTCCCGGGAGCCACCTTCTCCCAGCGGGAGAAGGAAGCGCGCACGCGTTCGTGAGCCGCATGGCGCTAGCCTGCGGGTTCCTCCTGGACGGCTTGCCTCACAAATTCACCCGCGGCTAGCGCCGATCGGCTCACACGCCATCACCGACGCTTGGCTTCATCGTGTCATTGTGTCGTCGTGGTGACAACAACGAAGAAAACGAACAGATGAAACGTCGTTGACGGGCGAAACTGGCGCCGTTTGGCGCCTGCGGCGCCGGGCTGATGCGTTCCCTTGTGTTGTCAATTACTTGTCGACCGGTCGAGAAGTCCAAAAGTCTTCATCGGCGTCGATCGGCTTTATCCGATGCACCGGGCGGAGCGCAATACTGACCAACGCTAAATAGACCATGTAAATGCCGACAGGGATCAGCCAGCCAACCAAAGGCACGGTTGGATCGGATTGAAAGATGATGGCGTAGAACTCAAAAGCCGCGAGCGTCACAATGGCCGCAGCCATGCAGATTTTTCGATCGTAAGCGTGCTTGAGGCCCAAACGCTGGATCTGCCGGTTCGCGTACCGCGTTCTGACGATGGCAACCACCGGAGTGACTATGAGCGCAGCAACCAAGGTAGCGTCTTCCTTGCCGATCCACAGCGTCAGCGCGAAGCGTGAGCCAATCGCCACCAGCGGCAGGCAACCATCCCAACGCACCATCTCCCAGAACGAATTTGGCGGCGTTTGTTCGTCGTTCATATCGTCGATTCTAATCGTGAGCGCCCGCCAGAAGCCACTCATGGAGATTGTGCGGGCCGTTTTTTCATGGCTAGAATAGGGCGAACGTGCCCGCGCCCCCGCCACACGAAGGATTTACCATGAGCCGTTCCGTTTACGCCTTTGCCGCCACTTTGATTCTAATCACGGCATCACCCGCCTTCGCCCAGCACAAGCTTGCCACGCAGGGCAACGGCAAGCTGGTGGTCGTCGGGCGGGACGGCAAGGTCGAATGGGAAACGCCGTGGGAAGGGGTTCACGATCTCCACGTGCTGCCGAACGGCAATTTTCTTGTCCCGCAGGGAGCGAACAAAGTCGTCGAGATCGACCGCGACACCCGCAAGGTGATCTGGACGTACGATTCCGCAACCGCCAACGGCAACGCCGGCAAGCGCGTCGAAGTCCACGCCATTCAGCCGCTGGGGGAAGGGCGCGTGATGATCGCCGAGAGTGGGCCGGGCCGAATCATCGAAGTCGATCGCGACGGCAAATTGCTGCACGAAGTCAAGCTGAAGATCGATCATCCCAATGCGCACACCGATACCCGGCTGGTCCGCAAGCTGAAGAGCGGCAACTATCTGGTTTGCCACGAAGGAGACGGCGTCGTCCGCGAGTACGACCCGGCCGGCACGGTGATCTGGGAATACGCCGTGCCGCTGTTCGACAAAGAGCCGAAAGAAGGGCATGGTCCCGAGGCCTTCGGCAAGAAGTGCTTCGCCGCAGTGCGACTGCCGACCGGCAATACGCTGATTAGCACCGGTAACGGCCATAGCGTGATCAATGTCACGCCGAAGAAAGAAATCATCTGGAAGCTCGAGCAGAACGATCTGCCCGGCGTCACGCTCGCCTGGGTCACCACGCTCGAACTTCTGCCGAACGGTTACCTGGTCATCGGCAACTGCCACGCCGGCCCCGGCCAGCCGCTGCTGGTCGAGATCGATCCGAAATCGAAAAAGATCGCCTGGAAGTTCGACCAGTTCGACACGTACGGTAACTCGGTTTCGAACTCACAGATTCTCGATGAAACGGGCTCGCTGCGCTAGGAATGTTCAGTGAGCGGCGGGCAATGCCCGTTTGTTCACGCAACCGCAGCCTCCACATTTTCACTCTCCGCTAGCGCCTTTCGCGCCAGTCGTACTACATAGACCAGCAGCGCCACGCACAACACCAATCCGGCGATGGTGAACGCGCTGTGCAGCCGGGAGTGTTCGCTTGTTTGGCCGCTGATCTTGGCGACGTGTTTTGCCACGTAACCGAAATAGACTTCGACGAACAAGCTGGGAATCATACCCAGGCAGGCCAATATAAATGTAGGGTAGCGGGTTTTCGTTGCTCCCAAAATGTAGCTGATCGTCACCGGGTTGATCGGCGTCAGGCGAAGCAGGAACTGAAATCGAAAACCTTCGCGATGCACAGCCCGCTCGATCGCCGCGAAGCGCGGATTACGCGCCAGCCAGCCGAGCACCGCCTGCTGAAAAATCAAACGGCCGAGCACGAAATCGAGCGTTGCCGCCAAGAGCGATCCCGCCACAACCAACACCGTTCCCCAGAACAAGCCAAACAGCGCGCCGGCAATCACCGCGAACAATGTGTCAGGCACAAAGATCGACGTGCAGACGACGACCGCCAGAATAAACGCCACGTAGCCCCAGGCCCCTTGGCGAGCGATCCAATCTTCGATGTCCTGCAGATGATGAGCGAAGTCGCGCCCCAGCCAGGTCGCCACGCCGACAACGGCCACGCCGAACACAATCTTGGCGATCAACCGCCAGCGAGAACGAGCGGCGGGCGTAGCGATGGCGTTGGATTCCGAATCAGTTGCTGTCATAGGATCGCGCTTCCTGCGATTAAAGGACGATTCCGGCATATTATTGCGCTGCATGGCCGAAATATTGCGACCGTCTTAGGAGGATTGGCCACAGAGATCACCGAGGACACCGAGGGGAAAGAGACTTCACCGCCGCGCAGACTCGGATCCAGGACGCGGAAGTTCGTGCCCTACAACCATCCTCTTTTTCGCTGTGACCTCCGTGATCTCGGTGGAAAAATCTCTTCGAACTCTTCCTTACTCTCAGCTCCCAGCACTCACGAACCGAATCGATGGGTTAACTATCTCCGAATTCTTGAGAAAAGGACCGCGGTTTGCTCGATCAACTCTGCCAGAACAAAGATTCCTTCGGCGCGGTGTATCGCACGGCCAGGTGGGGTGTGTCGAGGCGTTTTTCGCCGGTGCCGAGCGATTCCATCCCGGCGGCCACCAGGCCGGTGGTGAGCAGCGTCCGCTCGATGGGGTACGGCGCGCGGCCGGTGGTGAACATCTCCTCGGCCTTCGACATCAGCGCCGCCGAGTAAGTCACGTTCGGGTTCGGCGGCAAGTAGAACAGCGTCGAAAGAGGTTTGGGCTCTCCTTTCAAACGGGCTGCAAACGTGAAATCTTCGACCAGTCCGTTCATCAAGAGCATGGTCGCCCGCGCGCCGTCTTTATATTGAAAGCGAAACAGCGCTGGCTTCGTAACCCATTTGCGAATCTGCTCGGGCGTTGGGTGGCGATGACTGTGGGTCTCGCCCGGCGCGCGCGTTTCGTCCTGCTTCAAAGTCTGACTGCGGCAGAGGCAAGCCTCGAAGAGCTGCGGATCCCAGCCGCCGGCCTGCCAGTTGCCGGCGTCCATCGCTTTCCAGACGGCGTCTCCGCGCAGGGCTTGCACCCAGGCGACGCCGGTCTCGCCGCCGCGGCGCCGCTCGGCCATGCACTGAATGACTTCGAGCGCGTGGAAGTCGTAACTATCGAGGCCTCCGATGGCGACGCTCATCAATTCCTCGACCTCGGCGCCGTACGGCATGTCGATCGAAGGCATCCGCCATGTCACTGGCAGCGATGAGCCGGCCAGGAACGGAAACTTTAGTTCGCGCGACCAATCGACCATTTGTTGCGCCCACTCCCATTTCCACGAGAGGTGCTTGTCGTTGAACACCGGCGCCGTGCGACCATCGGCGCGATAGACGTCGACGATCTGTTTGAACATCTCGTAGCGCGGATATTTTTTCTGCCCGTACTCGTTGTCCGGGTAGTTACCATGCTCGCCGATCAACAGCACGCCATCGACGGCAAGTTGCTTGCCACCGGCGCGGAGCGCCTCGGCCACGGTTGGGTAGATCTTGAAACCGAACTCGCGGGCTCGATCACGGCTCAGATCGTTCTCCGGCGTTTGATCGACGTACGCGCTTACCACTTCGAACGGCGGCATGTGCCACTCGCCCTGCATCGGGTAGCCGGCCAAAAATCGCTCGGCCATGTGCCAGGCGTGCGAATGAAATCGCCATTCGGTCGTGACGACGGCCAGTTTCTTTTTGGCGGCGCTCGCGGCGCCTTCGGCGGCGAACAACCGCGGAGCATAGAGCGTGGCGGCGCCGGCAGCGCCGGCGGCGCTCAAAAATGCGCGTCGACTGATCGTCATTGTAAGTCCCCTCTCAGCGGTGGTTCTCAGCGAGAATGACAGGGCAGACGGCGCCCGGATTGCAAGGCGAGATTACCCGCAACTCTGCGGCGATACAACGAGTTAGCAAAAACGAATTGCGACCGAACGATTATGTAGCGGGCCCCGCTGAGGCCGCAAA
>DASXPZ010000464.1:0-3252 GCA_036493275.1 Pirellulales bacterium | reverse complement strand
CGAGTTTGGGTTCGCGAAGAGGCCCGGCAGGCGAGCGCCCTGTTGGAGTTTCACCACGTCTGCTGCGACGGCGTCGCCGCGATGCAGTTCGTCGAAGATCTGCTCACGGCCTACGCCAATGAATACTCGACTGAGAGCATTACCGAAAAGAGCGAGCCATCGCGACCCATGCGACCGCTGGCGCCGGAGCAACTTCGCGATCGCGCCCGTTTCGGCCTCAGCCTGGCCGGACACCTCCTGCGGGCGCCGTTGGCGATCTTTGCGGCCGTGGGGCTCTCCGAGTTTTTCGTCCATCGCCCGTCGCCGATCGCCGTTCCGAAAGATCAATCGAACCAGCCGGCCGCGCCGCATGACCCGTCGAAAGAAGCCCCGGCCAGCGTCAGTTATCGCTTCTCGCGAGCCAAAGTCGAGGAGCTACGCGGGCTGGCCCATCGCTTGGGCGTAACTGTGAACGACCTGCTAGTGCGCGACCTGCTTTCGTCGATCGAGGCCTGGAACGGGCGTCACGCTGCGGATTCAGAAAAGTGCGTCCGCGTCAGCGTGCCGGTCAATCTACGTTTGAAATCGGACGAACAGCTCCCGGCGACGAATGTCGTCTCGATGGTCTTCGTCGATCGCAAGCCGGGACGGTATCGCAAGCCATTGCGGCTGTTGCGGAGCATTCGCCGAGACACCTGGATCATCAAGCGATTCCGGATGGGATTGGCGTTCAACTCGGTGCTGTCGCTCCTCTCGCGATTCCAAGGCGCGCTGGCTAGATTGCTCGTGACCGACCGCTGCATGGCGAGCGCCGTGCTGAGCAACCTGGGGCCGCAACTCGACAAGGCTCCACTCCCGCGCCGGCAAGGTCGGATCGTCATTGGCCCCGCCACGCTCGATGACATCGAGTTTCTCCCTCCGATCCGGCCGCTGACGCGGATGGCGCTGGGCGTGATCACCTATGGAGGCGAACTGACCGTATCGCTGCAATACGACGCAAGCTGCCTGTCGAACGATTCGGCCCAGAGCTTTCTGGCCGACTACACGTCGATGGTCGCCAGCACGGCGATCGGCGTCCGCGATCTCTCGCCTGCTCCGGCGCGAGCTCCCCGTCCGGCGCCTGCCTGGAGGTTTCGCTCCCCCGCGGCTGCCAGAGGCACGGCGGTGGCCCTCTCGGCAATCGCCGAATAGCCCTGTCGGCGATTGCTGAATAAGCAGCCTTAGGTGGAAGCTATCACTAAAGCTCGCGGCTGGTGGCTGGTTTCGACTGCTTGAGCTTGACGATCGAAGTCACGACCTGCTCGCGCTTCATGCCGGCCAGGTCGAGCGAGAGGGCCATCTTGTCGGTCAACGTAGAGGACAACACTCGCCCCGCGGCGATATCGAAGTAGATGGTCCCTTCGCTCTGCTGCTCCTTGACGTCGATCTTCAATTGGGCGCCCGGCGCGCTCGGAAACTTGACCGTCGTCTCGACGCCGATCTTGGCTACCTTCTTTCCTTCGCGTTCTTCGGTTCCGGCGAACTTGTACTCGGTTTTGGTGATCTGTTTGCCGACATTGGGCGCGGCCATCTCGATCGTCACATCCCAAGTCTTTCCGGCGGCGATTTTACCGCTCGGCAAGGGGGTAATGACTCGGCTGGCCGTCTGCTTGACCCCCTCCGGAGTGAAGAGCTCGCTCATCGGAGCGGCGGGCGATTTTTTTAGCGCGGTGATCATCTCGGGCGGAATCTTGACGTCCGAGACGGCGCCTTGCGGCGAAACTTTCATGCTGATCGGCTTGCCGAGCATCGCCTCAGCCACTGCCGGCATCATCGACATCATCGGATCGTCCTTATCTGCATCGGTCTTCAACCCTTCTTTCGAGTCGAACTTCCGCGTGCCGGCGGGCTCGGCGTCGGCCGGCGGAGTGATCTCGGCCGCCATCCGGTCGACCGTTTGCGTGATCGTAGCGACGCCGTCGTCCCCCACGTCGCCAACGGCCAGCGTCATCCAGATCCGATGAACGATCTTGATCGTCCGATCCCCCTCGGCCATCTGCATTTCCATCTCGAGCTCATAGGCGAGCTTATCGCCCGACTTGAACTTCCAGCTTAACGCTTCGTCGGCCTTGGCGGCGGATAGATTCGTAACACAGGTGAGGGCCAAGATCACGCAATAGAACAACGGTTGAATCGTGGCGAAGACAATTCGCGAAGGCATCGGACACCCCCAAGGGTTTGCGATTTGTAATTCAAAAAAAGAGGGCACGCGAGCCAGCGCACAAGCGGCTGGGCGTCCCTATGCTGCACGAACAAAATAACGCCGCAGCGCGAATTTTTCGCACACTAACCCGACGCGCGAGCGAGGGTTTCTTCCGCACAGATTGACAGATTGCGCGAACGCGCCGGTAACGCACTCGCCTGCAACACAGAATCGCGGCCCCCACTATCTCTATTCTACGGCGATGCAAACAACATACCGTTCAAAGCATGATCTTTCCACCAGGCGCCACTACGCTTGGCTCGGCGTCGGTCTCCCCCTCGACGCGGGCCAGCCAGGCTTGCGCGTCTTGGTGGATCGGAGGCCAGGTGTCGTAATGCGACGGCACAACGCGGGCCGGAGCCAGTAGTTGGATCGCGCGGATCGAATCGGCCGGGCCCATTGTGAATTGATCGCCGATCGGCAGCACCGCCAGATCGAGGCCATGCTCGCCGATTAATTTCATGTCATAAAACAGCCCAGTGTCGCAAGCGAAGTACAGCTTCTTGCCATCGATGGTCAGCAAAAAGCCACTCGGGCTGCCGCCGTTGGCGCCGTCGGGGAGCATCGAGCTGTGATGAGCGAGCGTCAACTGCACGCGGCCGAAGGGCTGGTTCGATCCGCCCCCCAAATTGTGCGGATGGGTCTTTTCGACGCCCTGCTTGGCCAGCCATTCGCAGATTTCAAAGTTCGAGATCACCGTCGCGCCAGTCCGCTTGGCGATCTTCGCGGCGTCGGCCACGTGATCGAAATGACCGTGCGAAACCAGAATGAAGTCGGCCTGCACGGCGTCGCTGCGAATTGGCGCCGTCGGCGAATCGTCGAGGAACGGATCGATCAGCAACCGATGATTTCCAACACGGTTCGAGCGAACCTCGATCAACCACGTCGCGTGTCCCAGCCAGGTGAGCTCGATCGCCATGTTTCTTCGCGCCTCCGAAGGATGCAAACCAGCGGGTCTTGTGAGAGTCCGAAGCTGGCAGCCAGATCTTTGCCGGGCCCCTGCGTCCTGAAGATATCCGAGAGGCGGAGCG
>DASXPZ010000463.1:0-1697 GCA_036493275.1 Pirellulales bacterium | reverse complement strand
CGAGCCTCCGAGCCCTCGAGCTTGAGATCGTCGCGCACCAGCCAGTTGCGCAAGAATAGTGGCTTACAACACAGTGTGAGAAATTACCGAGGCTCGGCTGGTCGGCCAGGGCGGCGAAACGAAACGCCGTCGGCGACCTGTCCGCTCCCCGGCGACAGACAGTTCCGCAGCGGCGGACGAGATCTGCGGCCATGACCGAAAGGCTCGCGCGTCGGTTCGCGCGGCCGGCGCCCAACGTGTCACGCCCGCACAACTCCTGGCCGCTCGCCGGCGTTGGCGCCGCAAGTGGCGGCAGCCCGGCCAGGCGGCGCGAACGTCGCCGGATGCGTTGCCGCGGTCGAGGGTCCGAAATGGCCCGTCGCCGCGACGCAGACACAAGGAATCACATGCAGCGGTTGCAGGGAATCGCCGTTTCGCCCGGTGTGGCGATCGGTGAGGCGCTGGTCATGGGAACCGAGGGGTTTCGCATCCCTCGCCGGTTCGTCGCGCGCGACGCGGTCGACGACGAAACAGCGCGCCTGAACACCGCCTTCGCGGCTTCGATCGAGCAAGTCAGCCGCAATCGCGACGCCGTCTCTCGCAAGCTGGGGCGCGAATACGGCGCCATCTTCGAAGCCCATTTGCAGATGCTCAACGACGTGCGGCTGCGCGCCGAACTCGATCAACTCATCCGCCAGCGCCACTATTCGCCCGAATACGCCGTCAGCCGCGCGCTACGGCGCTACGTCAAGGTCTTCCAGTCGCTCGACAACAGCTACCTGGCCGAGCGCGCGACCGACATCATCGACATCGAAAAGCGGTTGCTGCGCAACTTGCTCGGCCTGCGGCGCGAAGAGATCTCGAGCCTGACTTCCCCCGTCCTGATCCTGGCCCATAACCTGACGCCCAGCGAAGTCGCCAATCTCGATCGGCAATTCGTGTTGGGCTTCGTCACCGAGGAAGGGGGCTCCGGTAGCCACACCGCCATCGTCGCGCAAGGGCTGGAAATTCCGGCCGTCGTCGGCGCCGGATCCTTCCTGACCGACGTCTCCGGAGGCGATCTGGCGATCATCGACGGCGATCATGGGCAAGTCATTCTGCAGCCCGACGAAGAGACCATCGCCCGCTATCGTCGCGACGCGGAGCACAATCGCTCGCAAGAGCTGGTGCTGACGGCGCTGCGCGATCTGCCGGCCATCACGCTCGACGGCGCGCAGATCGAGTTGATGGGGAACATCGAGTTTCCGCACGAAGTCCGGCATTGCGTCAGCCGCGGCGCCGGCGGTATTGGCCTCTATCGAACCGAGTTCTTGTATCTGGGCGTCGACACGCCGCCGGATGAAGAGGTCCACTTTCAGTCCTATTCGGGCGTTGTCGAGGCCATGGGAACGCGCCCGGTGGTGATTCGCACGTTCGACCTGGGGGCCGACAAGGTTCAGGCCGAGCTGCCGACCGACGACGAGAAAAATCCGTTTCTGGGTCTGCGCAGCATTCGACTGGCGCTGCGCAACTTGCCGATTTTTCGGACGCAATTGCGGGCCATTTTGCGCGCCAGCGCCAAGGGGAACGTGCGGGTGATGTTCCCGCTGATCGCCACCATGCGCGAGTTGCGGCAAGCCAAAATGGTGCTGGCCGACGTGATGGAAGACCTGGAAGAACGCGGCGCAGCGTTCAACCGCAAGCTCCCCGTGGGGATGATGGTCGAGGTCCCATCGGCC
>DASXPZ010000462.1:0-5444 GCA_036493275.1 Pirellulales bacterium | reverse complement strand
TCCCTTGCGAGCCGTTCTCTTGCACGCGGCGACCGAATTCGGAAAACAGAAACACTACCACGTCCTGGGCGAGGCTTTGCTTCTTGAGCTTATCGAGAAAGCCGCTCACTGCCTCGCTCGTCTGCCGCCACAGCGATTCGTGCGTGCCGCGCTGCGCAGCGTGCGTGTCGAATCCGTCGATCGCCGTGTAATAGACGCTGAAGGGCTGGTCCTTTTCGATCAACGTTCGGATCACGTCCAGCCGATCGGCCAGAGGGCGATCGCGCTCGTTCAGATCGGTCAGACGCAGACCGTTGCCGGCCGGAAGCGAGGCAGACAACTCCTTCGCTTGATCGAGCCGCGAGCCGATCGTGGCCGCCAAGCCTCCCTCGCCAGCCCCTTGAGCGACGCGCGCTTCGATCGCCTCGCGACGCAGGTGAATATCTTCCAAACGCGTCAGCGAGGCCACCGCGCGCAAGCGCCTGGAAAGGGCGTTTGGCGTCGCGCCTTCGCCCACGTAACAAAGCTCGCCGGCCGACGCCAGGTCGCTCGCGCGTCCCAACCAGCCCGAGGGCGCCGGCGAGCCGACCTGCCCTGCGTGCCAGATATCCATCGACTCGAAATGCGAGCGATTCGGTTGCGGGTAGCCGCAGTTTTCGACAATCGCCAGTTGGCCGGCGTCCCACAGCTCGCGCCACGATTTCATTTGCGGATGCAGTCCGAGATGATCGTCGAGCTTGATGACGTCTTTGGCCGCGATGCCCAGCCTCGGCCGCGCGCGATAGTAGGCGTCATCAGCAAAAGGAATGACCGTGTTCAGGCCGTCGTTGCCTCCTTGCAATTCGATGACGACCAGCCGGCGGCCGGTGGCGCTCGCTTCGGCGGCGGCAGCGATGCTTTGCCAAAGGCGCGGCGCAGCGCCATTCAGGGTCAGGCAGCCACAGGCGGCTCCAGCAGCCTCGAGAAATCGTCGTCGCGTCCACATGGCCTTGCTCCTTTTCAAGCGAGGTATACGGCTGGGTTGGTCAACAGTGCGCGAACGAGCCCCGCGCGAGACGCCGGTTCGCTCCCGATTAACTGCGCGGACAGTTCTTTCTTCTCGTCGGGATGGGCGGGCCGGCCCCAAAAGAGAGCCGTCCAAAAACCGATCTCTCCCTCGCCGCCGGCGACCCCGTGTCGCTCGGCCAGCTTGAACCAGTGATCGGTAGTGACCGTCGATTCGTCGCTGGTCAGCCAGGCGGCAAAGTTCTGCCGAGCCACCAAGGCTGGGCCGGACAGCCATTCGAGCCCGCCGGGCCAGCCGGCCACGTTCGGCGGCCGGAAGAGCCTCTGCCCCATGCGGTTGGCGACGGCCACGATTTCTCCCAGATCGGGATGGGGCGGAAAGGCCTCCCCGGCGCGCAGCACGCACACGATCCATTCGACCGGACTGAGCACTCGGCGGCTCACGTAAGCGTCGCTGTGGAACAAGCGGCTGCGGATGATCGTCTTCAAACCGCGCTCGACGTCGATATCTTCGTCGACGCGCATCGTGACGGCCAACGCTTCGAGCAGTTCGGAGGTCGGCTCATCGACGTCGGAAATGAACGTCCGCCACAGTCGCCAGGCGATTCGCCGCGCCGCGGCGGGGTGGGCGCAGGCGATACGGGCCACGTCCTCTTCGCCCCAGGCGCCGGTTTTACCCAGGATCGTCTTCGTTTCCGCGTCGTGCAGCGAAGCCTGAAACCGGACGTCGGTCGGCAGATTGTATACCCGATGCCAGCCGGTCAGAGCGCGGGCCGTTTCTTTCACGTCGCTTTCGGT
Organism: Pirellulales bacterium; assembly: GCA_036493275.1. GTDB lineage: Bacteria > Planctomycetota > Planctomycetia > Pirellulales > JACPPG01 > JACPPG01. Next base: position 3,662 of record DASXPZ010000462.1, on the reverse strand, counting down.
GTAATTGCCGACGCCGAGCGCGAAAAGCTCCAGGAACTCGCGCGCCAGGTTTTCGTTCGGCGCGCCGCGCTGATTCGCCACGCCGTCTAACCAGACCAGCATCGCTTCGTCGCGGAGCATAGCCAGGTGGAGCTTGCTCTGGCGAGCTTGCCACAGCCCGCGCTGCGTCTGGTGTTGCCCGAACAACGTCTGGGTCTGCGTGACCTTCGCTTCGCTGGTGGCGTAGTGGGTGTGCCAGGCCAGCAGCACCCGCTCGCGCAGCGGCCACGCGCTGAAGATCAGCCGGTAGAACCAGGCCTGGCGGATTGGGTCGAGCGCGTTGCCGTTGGCTCGATACGACTCGAACATTGCGTCGCAAAAGGCGTCGATCGCAACGGCTTTGCGCCCGTCGGGGCCGGTCGCCGCGCCGCTCAATATTCGCGAAAGCGCGGCCTCGTGCCCCTCGGCGAGGTCGCGCTGCGCTTCTGCCCAGGTCGCGCTAAATCCTGCCCGGCGGTGCAGCGAGAGCACGCGGGTCAAGTTCCAAGGCTCCGCTTCCGAAGGGCTCCAGGCGAGCCAGGCTTCGGCCGGATCGTGTCGCCAGCGATTCGAATTCGATTCGTTTTCGTTCATGGTTATCTCGCTTGAATCACGAGGTCGCCAATGTCTTTGACTTCGCCCGGAGCAAGCTCGCCCATGGCGCGATACTTCTTGCCGTCGTCGAATTTGTAGTTCAGGCTCAGATAGAAAGGGACGCCCGCCACGATGCCGTCGAGTTCGAACGCCCCTTGGTCGTCGGTCTTCGACTTCATCCCTTCGTGTCCGGCAAAGTTGTAATAGAACGGCAAATTGTGGATGTCGTCGCCGTCGGGCCCCGTGCCGGGCTCGATCTGGAAATGTGGAAAGTTCGAGACGTCCGGCGCAGAGGCGCCCCCTTGGTAGACGTACCGACCGCGGATCGTGGCGCACGGCTCCAGCCGGACGTCGATCGTGTGCCCATCCTCGGGCGCCTCGACTTCGGTCACGACGCCGGCCATGGCGTCTGGGGAGAAGAGGAACAGGCGATACTTCCGCCCCGGCTCCGCGGCGTTGAGGCGGAAGACGCCGTCACTCTCCTCTCTGCCGCTGAAAAAGCGATCGATCTCCTGCTCAGCGTGGGCCGACTTCAACTTTTTAACGGGCTCGCCCGCCGGCGAGAGTGCCCGCACTGCCAGCTCGCGGCCGCGCTTGAGTGGCACGACGAAAGGTTCGGTTTGCTCGCTAGCCGCGACGTCGATTTCGAGCATGCCGTGCGGATACGAGATGCGTTCATAGCGCTGGGCGCGTTTGTCGCCCACGGTCATGCGGTAGAAGCCCTGATTCGGCGCGTCGACCAGCAGAAAGCCCTTGCCGTCGGTTCCGGTCAGTTCGAAGCTGCCATCCGCGGCCGACTTCACCTTGGTGAACTCGCTGTTCGCTCCCAGTTTGCGGCCGCTTTCAGGCCGGTAGATGACCTCGGCGCCGGCGACCGGAGCGCCGGTGTCCTCGGCCACCACCTTTCCTCGCAATACCACGCCGGGGCGAAGCTTGACTTCGTATTTGACCTTGCGTCCCTTGTTGGCGAGCTTTTCAAGTGTCGTAGCGTTGATCGAATCGTTGATGCCTGGATAGCCGAGCGGAGGTTGAACTTCGATCCGAAAGAAATCAGCCGAGCCGGCCCGCAGCGTATAGCGCCCTTCGGCGTCGCTCGTGGCATAGATGTTGTCGATATGGTGCGAGCCGCGGCCGTACGTGCCGGGCGAGACTTCGATACCGACGCCGGGAATCCCCTCGCGGGTTTTCTCGTCGATGAAGCGTCCCTCGACCAGCCAGGGAGTTTCCAACACCAGCGTGAACTTCGGCTGGCGCCAGTTCTTGTCTTCGTCTTGCGGATGGTGGATCGAGTCGGCGTGAGAAACGCGGACATGCGTTTGGGCGAAATCGTTCGCCTCGACGATCAACTCGACCGTCGCCGGCGTCGGCGCCAGATCGGGGAAGCGGAATTGTCCGTTTTCGTCGGTCACGACCGGCGCCGGCCATTGTTTGCGGAAAACGCCACTCTTTCGTTCCGTGGGCGTGAGCATGAGATGCCACCAATTCTTCTCCGAACCATCCTTGGCCGTGGAATTGCGGTTGACGGAGGTAATGAAGACCTTGGCGCCTTTGACCGGCTCGCCGTTGGGGGTGAAGACGCTCCCTTCGACGTCGTAGCTGGGGTCGAGTTGGATTTCGAGGGGTTGATCGAGCTTGCTCGGGATGATGTTGAAGCTCCGCACGCCGAAGCCCGCGGCCCGGATCACCAGCCCCGTGTAGTGAACGTCTTTTACGATCAACTCCGTGGAGAGGCTGAACCGGCCGTCGGCGTCGGAGGTCCCTTGCGCCCAGGGACTGGGCGGCTGGTCCCAGACTTCTTTACTGTCGCCCTGACGAACTTCCCAAATCAATTCGGCCCCCGCCACGGGCTTGCCAGCCGGATCGACCAATCGGCCCGCTGCTGTGTAACGCTTGATCTCACCCGACGCGGTTTCTTTTTTGTTTTCGTTCGCGGCTTCCTTTTTGAGCGACCCCCGAGGGGCCATGCCAGGCGCGGCTGGCATAAATGCTCCGGTGACACGCGGGCTCTTCGACGACGGCCCTTTCATTTCGGGCGAAGCCTTCGCTGCTCCGAAGAGATCCGACAGCGTCGCGCGCGTTTTCGGGGCTGGCGCTTTTGATTCGGGCGAAGGTTTTACGGGCTTGTCACTATCGGCCGGTTTATCGCTGCCTGCCGGCTTGTCATCGTCTGCCGGCTTTGGCGGAGTGGAAGGATCGGCAGGCTTCGCCTTGTCGGCCTTCGATTCAGCTTGCGCTGCGGCGGGGACCGGCTCAGGCTTCTTCGGCTCCGACTCAATAGCGGCCACTCCGCGCTGACAGATCGCCGCCAGGCCAATGATCGCGCCGGTTGTCGCTACGATCGCCAGGGCCCAGGCGCGGCCAAGCTTCGGGCGCGGCGTCCGTTGCGTGAGGATATGTCGCACGCGGCTCCCCAAGCTCGACTTACGCCGTAGCGCAGCCAATTGCAGCGGCGGACCAGGCTGCGCGACCAGGCCCAACAGAGTCTCTGCGTAGTCCGCCGCCGAATGGCCGGCCGCCACGGCCCAATCATCGCACGCTTGTTCGCTGGTGTGCTCCAGGCGTCGCTTGGCCCACCAGGCGAGCGGCTGCCACGGAGTCAGGCAGCAGAAGAACTCGGCCGCGAGCGCCGTCAGATGATCGCGCCGCGTCCAATGTGCGAGCTCATGACACAAAATCGGCGTCCAGTCGGCCGACGACCAGCGCTGGACCGCGTCGCGCGGGAGCAGCAACCGCGGCCGGCGCCCCCAGCACCAGATGACCGGACAGCGAACGCCGGGCGACACGAGGACTTCGATCGACAAGTCGGCAAGCCCCAACCGCTGCCGCGCGATTTGAAGTGCTTTTTCGACCGATTCCGCCGTGCAGGGCTCGGCCAGGTCCATCAGCCGACCGCTCCTCAAGACGCCGCGCAACAATCGACCCCAGGCGATCAAGCTGCAAGCGAGCCACGCCGCCGCAAAGAGGAATGCGGCCGTTGGCAGCGCGTCGAAACTTGCAGCCGACGTTTTTTCAATCGGTAGCGCCGCTGTTGGGGCATTCGCTGGAGAAGC
>DASXPZ010000461.1:0-1619 GCA_036493275.1 Pirellulales bacterium | reverse complement strand
CGCATGGGCAAGGTGGACGAAGTCGCGCAGGACCATTTTTTCCTGCGCGGCACCGTTGCCGAAATGGTCGACATCCTCGTCGACTGCGGCGCGTGCTCGCAGGATGGCCAGCTCACGGCCGCCCAATTCCGCGACCGCCTTGACAACGGCCGCAAGGTCGCCATCCAGATCCTGGAATTCTTCGACCGCCACGGCGTCATGCTGCGGCGCGGGGACTTGCGCCGTATCAACAAGCATCGGCTGGATCTGTTTGGCCCCTCGAACAGCCAGGCGTCGCGCATCGACGGCAATATTTCAGGAAGAGAATCGCCCCCGGTGGGACGTCCGGACTTCAAATCCGGGAGGGGCCGCGAGCCGGTCCTTGGTGGGTTCGACTCCCTCTCTCTTCCGCCACGTTGAAGGGGCAAATGGCGATGACGCCCGAGCCATCTTTTCTCGGCGGCTTTAAGCGCGCCACTGAGCACGCTACCGCCGCGGAAAACGATTTTCGCCGTGAGATCGCGCAACGGATCAGAGCGCTCGAGAACGAGCGCGCGTTTGCGTTTCGCCGCTATAATCTGATGCGCGCGATTGCCGACTTGGTGGCGAGCGCCGAAAGCGAGGAGATTGCAGTCGCGGGCGCGACCGCGGCGCTGCGTGGTAAGCTGGGCTGGTCGAGCGACAGCGAAGCGCGCGCCGCCGTATTATCGCGCTTTGCCCCGGTCGCGCAGGCGATGTTCGCAAATCTGGCGCCGGCCGGTAACGACGAAGCGCCGGTACCGGATGTCATCGCGGCGCTCGCGGAATTCGAACGCTGGTACGCTGAGACTCATCCGAACCCGTTTTGGATCCTGTTCGAGAACTACCTGCCGGACAGGCCCGTTGTCGACTTCTGAATCCGACTAGCAATCGCCCGAGTTTGGTCGTTGGCTCGTCGCCCAATTTGCGCAAAGCGGTGCCTTGGCAGCTGTCACGGTTCTGGTGGAGATCGGAGCGCAAGATGACGCCACTGAGTTCGGACGCTGATAGCGAGCCCCTGATGCCAAGAATCCAAAGCTAAGTGTATATTGTCGATTTCAATGTGAGCTTTGCAATCTCGACAATGCCGGTGCTTGACAACGACCGTGCCGTCGCCGACCACGCCGTCGCCTAAGATTTCCACCAGGCTTGCTCCTCGCCAACTACATGGCGGGAAGCTTCATCGCTACGGCCGACGGCCAACTGCGGCACACTGATCACGCAGGCAGCGCTTCAGCGCCGTCGAGTGTCGTAGCGCCAATTAATCGAAAGAGCGATCACGCCTCCATCGCCGCCCGACTGCCTGTGTCGCGATGGTCGAAAGGCGCAATGGTAAGAACGCTTCTTGTGTATGCTTGGCCCGAGGCGGCCGGAACACTGCGGACCGGATCGCTATCGACGGGCTCACGGCACCAGGATCGAACTGCCGACCATGCATCGCGCTTCCAGGTCGCGATGCGCGCGTGCAGCGTCGGCAAAGCATCCGAAGGTGGCGCTCCGCAAACTCCTTCGGGTTTTCGCTCTCCCTTTGGCCGGGAGATAGCGCTTCAGGATCGATGCGCCGAGAGCAGTGAACTAGGGGCCTGGCAGTCGCTGATAGGTGTTCTGGAGCTCATCCTGGA
>DASXPZ010000460.1:0-7329 GCA_036493275.1 Pirellulales bacterium | reverse complement strand
AGTCCGATGATGACGGGCACGGATTGCAGGTCACCAGCGGCCCCTACAGCGGGAGCGGGCTGGCGATGGAAGTGCTAGCGCTCATCTCGGCAGTTTAGAACGCCTCGAAAAGCAGCCTAGGGGCATCGAAAAGAGGCGGTCATCGGAGTTGATATTGACCTGCCCGGATTGAGGTGCTTAGAGTCCACTCCCTGCCTCACTTCGCTAGCGTGTCACGATTAATTCGACTGATCGATGCTCTGCAGGAAAGGATTCTATCATGTGGCGTTTGATGATCTTCATGAGCATCGTCAGTGCAGTCGTCGTTTGGCCGCACAGCGCATCCGCGGAAGAACGGGCCGAAGAAGGCGATCAGAGGTGTCTGGTTCGCGTTGGCGACGAAAAGATTGTAATGGCAGACGTTTTACCGTCAGTCAATAAGTACATTTCGGATCTGAAAGCGGACTACCCAGAGTTATCAGAAGATGAACTAACTGCTCGGCGCGATAAGGCGGTCACACAAAAAGTGGAGCATCTGATTAAGGTCAAGTTGCTGCTGCTTGACGCGCGCCAGAAGATTGGCAGTCAGAAGATGGCAGAGATCCGAAAAAAGTTCGCAGACTATTTTGAAGAGAAGGAACTTCCGAAGGCACTTAGCGAGCACAATCAATCGCGTGAAGAATTTGAATCGCAGTTAAGGAAGATAGGCTGTTCATTGGAGCTTGAGAAAAAGGAATACGTAGAGGCCCAAATCACCACTGGTTGGCTGCTCATCCAAGTAGATTCCGCAGAGCATCCCTTCGGCAAAGAGCAAGCCACGCTTGACTACGTCAAACAGCTCAGAAATACGTACCCAGTGGAAATGGGCGAGACGTTCCAACCAGACACTCTGCCGGACCTTCTTTCAAAGAATGCGACTCCCTTGACTGCGATCGCCGCAAAGCCGGCCAAAATCGAGGCTCCGCCAATTGAACTTGAAGCGCAACCAAAAAAAGAGAAAATTCGAAACAAGCTGCTTGGGGCCGATGCGAAGGCTGGCTGGCGCGGCGTGAAGGTGCTGCCAAAAGAGAACTGCAAGGTGCTGGCCGTCGGTGGTAAGGAGATTGCCCGCACGGAAATTTCCCTTCCCTATGTAGTCCAGGATGTGAACGGTCAGTGGCTTTGGGTTGGCGACCACAAAAAGGGTTGGGTTCTGCGCAGTCAAGTTCTCACTCTGGGCGAAGCTTCAGCCTATTACAATGACTGGATCGGGCGCGATCCTCGCTGCACGAAGGCATACGAACTACGTGCAGTCGCCAGTCGTGAACGACGCGAGTGGGATCTAGCTATGGCAGATGTCGAAGTCACGTTGCGGCTTGAGCCAGGCGCGAGCGCATTCATCAATCGGGGGCGAATATGGCTGAAAAAGAAAGAAGTCGACAAGGCATTCTCCGATTTCGATGAAGCCGTACGACTTGATCCGAAGTATGCTGCTGCCTACATAAACCGCGGTAGCGTGTGGCAGCTAAAAGGCGAATTCGAGAAAGCAATCGCCGATTACAACGAATCGATTCGACTGGATCCAGAACTTGTTGGCGCCTATCTTGGTCGCGGCATCTGTTGGTACCAGAAGAACGAATATGCCAAAGCGATCGCCGATTTGAATCAAGCCCTCCGGCTCGATCCGAACGATCCCGCTACGTATGCTGTTGTCGCCTTGCTACGTTCGAATTGTCACGATGCTCGGTTCCTCGATCGAGCCAAAGCCGTTCGATTGGCGACAAGGTCCTGCGAATTGACGGGATGGAGGAATTCGGTGGAAATCGAAGGGTTAGCCGTAGCTTATTGGGCGAATGGAGAGTATGAGCACGCCATCCAATCTGTACAGAAAGCATTGGAACTAAAGTCCGATCGTGATGTATATCTTAATAATCTAAAAAGACAACTTGAGCGGCAACTGGCTAAAAAGCAAGAACGGCTTAAGAACAATTAGATTGCCCGACCAATCGATTGAGAGGAAGAAAAGGGGTCAGAACTATTTACGACAGGTGCCGTAAATGGCACTCTTATTTTTTGAGATGATCCTTTGGATTTCCTGTCCCTCTCCTGGCGATCTCTCGCGACGGAGACGTCCAAAAAAACGTTTCTTGTGTCACTCCACGCGCCTGCGCGAGCCCCACTTGCGCCGGCGCGTTTTTTCGTGTTTAAATTTCCCCCTCTCCCGCCGCACCCAGAGGGTACCCGGGGCTGGGGTGAGGGCCAGATGCGAACTAGGGTTTTCCAACTAGTCCCAATCGATCGCGGCGCGGACCCTCATCCGTCTCCTTTCGGGAGCCACCTTCTCCCGGCGGGAGAAGGAATCGCGCGCGTCACGCATTCGTGAGCCGCCTGGCGCTAGCCTGCGGGTTCTTCGTGGTCGGGGCGCCGCGCAAATTCACCCGCGGCTTGCGCCGATCGGCTCATACGCCATCACTCGACGCTTGTCTTCGTCGTGCTGTCGTCATGGTTAGCGAGACTCATCTCGCTTCGGCCCTCGCTTGCGCTTCGGGTTAGTGTGGGCACATGAATTACTAGCGCACGAGCTATTACAGCGTCGGTCCGATGCTCCACGGCACGAATTCTTCTTCGCCGATGCCGTGCTGCTCGCTCTTTGTCTTGCGGCCGCTGGCGACTTCGAGGATGAACTCGAAGATCTCGCGACCGACTTGCGCCACGGGCGTGCCTGTCAGGATCCGGCCGGCGTCGATGTCCATGTCGTCGATCATCCGCTCGTACATCGGCGTGTTCGTGGCGATCTTGATCGAAGGGGTCGGCTTGCAGCCGTAGCAGCTGCCGCGACCGGTGGTGAAGCAGACCACGTTGGCCCCGCTGGCCACCAGGCCGGTGACGCTGGCCGGGTCGTAGCCGGGAGAATCCATGAAGACAAAACCGCGAGCCGTGATCGGCTCGGCATAAAGGAAGACGCCGGAGAGGGCCAGCGAGCCTCCCTTGGCTGCGGCGCCGAGCGATTTTTCGTAGATCGTCGTCAGGCCGCCGTCTTTATTGCCGGGCGAAGGATTGTTATCGAGCTTGACGCCGAACGCGGCCGTGAATTTCTCCCACCAATGAATTCGCTCGATCAGCTTCTCGCCGATCGCGCGGGTGCGAGCCCGTCGGGTGAGCAAATGTTCGGCGCCGTAGATCTCGGGCGTTTCAGTCAGGATGGAAGTTCCGCCCGCAGCGACCAGCATGTCGGTCGCCACGCCGAGCGCCGGGTTGGCCGTGACGCCGGAGTTTCCGTCGGAGCCGCCGCAGTTCAAACCGAGCATGATTTCGCTGGCCGGAATCGTTTCGCGGCGGACGTCGTTGACTTGCGGCAGCATCTCGCCGATTTTCTTCGTGACGGCTTCCAACGTTTTGGCCGTGCCGCCCGTATCTTGTAGGTTGAACATTGGCGGCAGCTTGCGCGGGCCGCCGTTCAATTGCACCAGCCCACCGTTCTCGACCAGGAACGGCATCGCGCCGGTTTCACACCCCAGGCCGACGAGGATGTATCCGCCGACATTCGGATGAAGGGCAAACCCGGCCAGCACGCGGCTGAGTTGCTGATGATCTTCGCCGCCGAATTGCAGCCCGCAGCCGCCGTGATGCGTGATGGGCAGGATGCCGTCGACATTCGGAAACTTCGCCAGCAGTTGCTTGTCGAAACGATGCGCGATCTGCTTGCTGACCGAGGCGGAGCAGTTCACGGTCGAAATGATCGCCAGGTAATTGCGCGTGCCCGCGCGGCCATCTGCGCGGCGGTACCCTTCGAACGTGCGCCCGGCGAGCGGCGCAGGATCGGCCGGGATCTCGCTGGCGTAGGCGTAGTCTCGCGCGAACTCGCCAGCGGTCAGATTGTGCGTGTGGACCCAGTCGCCCGGATCGATCGCAGCCGTCGCGAAGCCGATCGTCTGGCCGTAGCGCAACACGCGCTCCCCCTTGGCGACCGGCGAGAGGGCAATCTTGTGCCCCATCTTCACCCGTCCGGTCAAAGCGACCGTTCGCCCGCCGGCGGTGACCTGCGCGCCCGATTCCAGATCGCGGGCCGCGACGCAAATGTTGTCGTCGGGATGCAGATAAACGACGTCGACGATTTTCTGATCGGTGGCGAATGGCATGGCGGGATGGCTCTCTCTGAAAAAACGCGGTCGTAGCGGGCATTACCCGATCAGTCTACCCGGAGCCGAACGGTGAAGCCATTACTACGTATTGGGCGCAAATCCGCGGCGCATCGTGTTCTCCGTCACCGTGCGCGGGATAACGAACTGCAGCAGGTAATCCGCCCCGCCGGCCTGGCTGCCGATGCCGGACATTTTGAACCCGCCAAACGGCTGACGATTGACGAGCGCCCCGGTGATCGGCCGGTTTAGGTACAAGTTGCCCACCTGCATCTCGCGGCGAGCCCGATCGAGATGCGCCGGGCTCCGCGAAAAGATCCCGCCGGTCAGTGCATATTCCACGCCGTTGGCCATCGCGATCGCCTGGTCGAGATCGCGAGCCCGGATTACGGCCAGCACTGGTCCAAAAATTTCTTCCTGCGCCACGCGGGCCTGCGCGTCGACGTCGGCAAAAATGTGCGGGCCGACGAAATAGCCCTGCTGCGCCAGCGGGCCGACGTCGACCGCCAGCGCCGCGCGCCCTTCTTCTCGGCCGAGGCGAATGTAATCGAGCACGCGGGCTTGCGCTTCGGCGTCGATCAACGGGCCGATGGCTGTGCCGGGCTCGTCGGCGAGGCCGACCTTCAAACTGCGCGTCGCTTCGACCAGCCGCGACAAGAACTGATCGTAGACCGCATCGAGCACGATCGCGCGCGAACAGGCCGAGCACTTCTGCCCCTGGTATCCAAAGGCGCTGCGGACGACGCCCAGCACCGCCTCGTCGAGATCGGCGTCGTCGTCGATGATGATCGCGTTCTTGCCTCCCATTTCGGCAATCACGCGCTTGACCAGCGGCGTAGGGCCTTGTCCGGAAGTCTCGGCGGCGCGGCGATAGATGGCGATTCCCACAGCGCGCGAGCCGGTGAAAGCAATCACCGCGACCTGCGGATGCTCGACGAGCGCCGCGCCGACCGTCTCGCCCGGCCCCGGCAGATAATTGAGCACGCCGGGCGGCAGGCCGATTTCCTGGAAGATCTCCATCAGCTTGGCCGCGATGACGCTCGATTGCTCGGCCGGTTTCATCACCACGGTGTTGCCGGTTACGAGCGCCGCGGTGGTCATGCCGGTGAGAATAGCGAGCGGAAAATTCCACGGCGCAATCACTGCCGTCACGCCGCGTGGCAGGTAATAAAAACGATTCTCCTCGCCCGGCACATCAACGCCGCGGACAATCCGTGCGCTCCGCGCGTCATACTCTCCTCCCTCGCCCGCCGCCCGCTGCGAGTCTTGCTCGCCTTGCATTTGCACGGCCATACGGGAGTAAAACTCGCAGAAGTCGATCGCTTCGCAGACGTCGCCATCGGCCTCGCGCCACGCCTTGCCGCACTCGTAGACTTCCCACGCGGCCAGCTCGTAACGACGAGCGCGCATCAGGGCCGCCGCGCGGCGGAGAAAGTCAGCCCGCTCTTCGACCGGTCGCGCCGACCACGCGGCAAGCGCCCCTTGCGCCGCGGCCACGACTTGCAGCGTTTCGTCGACGGTACCCGAAGCAACCCGCCCGACGACGCGGTCCTTCTGCGAGGGGTCGCGCGATTCGATCGTTTGACCGGTCTCGATCGCCTGGCCGTCGATCAGCAGCGGATAGGTCTGGCCGAATTCGCTGCGCACTTGCGCGAGTGCGTCGGCCATGCCTTGACGATGCTCGGCCTTGGAGAAATCCAACAGGGGCTCGTTCTGGAATTCGTCGATCGCTCCCTCCTGATCTCTCGACGCTGCTTTCGTTGCGGGCGCCTGTTCGCTGGACGAGGGCTGCCGCTTTCCTGTTTCCCACGGGTTCATCAGCATGATCTCCGGCGAGACATTTTCAGTGAAGCTTGCGCGCAAGAAGGAATCGTTCGAAGTGTTTTCGAGTAGCCGCCGCACCAGGTAGGCCATGCCAGGGATTAACTCGCCGTACGGCATGTAGATCCGCATCCGGTAGCCCATGTCGACGAGCGCCTGCTTCAAATGGTCGGCCATGCCGTAGAGCATTTGCAATTCGATCTGGCTGTTGGGCAGCCCGAGGCGCCGGGCCACCGCCAGGCCATGCGCGATGGAGCGAATGTTGTGGCTGCCGAGCGCCGGCCGCAAGTGCGGATAAGCGCCGATCAGCAGGCTCGTCAGGCGTTCGTAGTTGGCGTCGGTCTCCCACTTTTGTTCGAACACCGGCACGGGCCAGCCTTGCGAGTTAGCGAGCACCGTCTCGTAATCCCAGTAGGCGCCTTTTACCAATCGCACCCAGACCGGCGTCCCGCGCGATTTGGCCCACTCGGCCAGGGCCAGCAAGTCCGCTTCGGAATCTTTCAAGTAAGCCTGGATGACGATTCCAACGTCTCCCCAGGCGCGGAATTCTTCTTCGGCCAAAATCTCCTGAAAGATCGCCAACGTCAGGTCTTTGATCTTGTACGACTCCATGTCGATGTTCACAAAGACTCGCGCGGCGCGGGCGGCCCGCAACAGCTCGCGCAGCCGAGAACCGACGCGGCGCGTCGTGCCGACAGGATCGATCGGGTCGAACTGGCTATCGAGCGCCGAGAGCTTGACCGAGACATTGACGCGCGGCAGTTCTTCGTCGAGCGCACGGTCGATCTGCGGCGCCTCGGGCCAGGAATTTACGGTCGGGGCAACCCCGCCGATCAGGTCGAGATAAGCTTGCAAGTAATGATCTGCCTCGACCTCGCTGGCCACGGCCTCGCCCAGGATATCGAGCGTAAAGGCGCGGCGCAGCTTTCGTTCGCGCATCGCGGCGACCAAGACTTCTTGCGTATTCGTGCCGGCGATGAAGCGGCGGGCGTGGGCCAGTGCGTTCCGTCTTCCGGCCGCGGCCACCGCCCGGCCGGCCAGCGTGCCCGGCTGCGCCACGGCCAAAGCGAGCCGCGCCGGCGCCGGCAGAAACTTCGAAACGTCGTGAAAATACTCGTGCAGGTGCTCGGTCAGCGAATGGCTGGTCGAGAGCATCGGCAGCACGTCGAGCAGCCGGAACATCTGGACCTTGACCGATTCATCGCGCATCGCCCAGGCCATGATGCGATCGTCCCACCAACGCCGCTCGAAGATGCTGGCGCGCTCGTCGGAGAGGCGCGAAAAGATGGAATGGCCGATCTCGCGCGTGGTCTGTTCAATCGCGGAGTGTTGTCGCTCGGAAGGCGGCGATACGCTCAGGTCTCGTCCCACTGCGGCCATTCCCCCACTGACTTGCCGCGCACGGTTGGCG
>DASXPZ010000459.1:0-6494 GCA_036493275.1 Pirellulales bacterium | reverse complement strand
ATCAACTCGACGTCGTGATCCATCCGCAATCGGTGGTCCACTCGCTGGTGGAGTTCGTCGACGGATCAGTGATCGCGCAACTCAGCCCTCCCGATATGAAATTGCCGATTCAATACGCGCTGACCTATCCCGACCGCGCCGAGGGCGTTTCGCCGCGGTTGGATTGGTCGCGGTCGTTCGAGCTCGAATTTGAGCCCCCGGACTGCGAGCGGTTTCCGGCCTTGGAGCTAGGGCGCGAGGCGGCCCGCGCGGGCGGGACGACCGGCGCGGTTTTGAACGCGGCGAATGAGGCCGCGGTGGCCGGTTTTCTGGCCGGCGAGCTGGCGTTTCACGAGATTGTGCCGGCTTGCCGAGGCGTTTTAGACCATCACGAATTCGATCCCAGTCCTACACTAGAGCAGTTAATTGCGCTCGATGGCTGGGCTCGCCAGGAGGTTTCACGTTGGGTATGCACATGATTCCGCTACTTGGATTCAGCCTCGACTGGGTCACCGATTTACAGTTCTGGCGCAGCGTCGGCATGGTGGCCTTCGGACTGGGCTTTGTGATCTTCGTCCATGAGCTGGGGCATTTTCTAGTCGCCAAGGCGTGCGGCGTGAAGTGCGAGAAGTTCTATCTCGGCTTCGACATCTTCGGGCTCAAGCTCTTCCGGTTTCGCTACGGCGAGACCGAATACGGCATCGGTCTGCTGCCGCTCGGCGGTTATGTAAAGATGCTCGGGCAAGAAGACAACCCGGCCAAGGCCGCTGCTGAGATCGAGCGCGCCAAGCTGGCGCAAACTTCGCCGGAAAGCCTGTCGCCTGAAGAAGCCGCGGCCTACGATCCGCGCAGCTACCTGGCGAAGAGCGTGCCTCAGCGCATGGCGATCATTTCAGCCGGCGTGATCATGAACGTGATCTTCGCGTTTGTGTTGGCGACGATCGCCTATCTGGTCGGCGTGAAGGAGCCCCCTTGCGTTGTCGGCCACTCCATTCCCGGTTTGCCGGCGTGGCAGGCCGGCCTTCAGCCGGGAGACCGGGTCGTAAGAATCGCCGAGATCGATAATCCTCGCTTTCGCGATCTGCGCAGCACCGTCGTCCTCGGGAGTCACGCGGAAGGGGGCGTCCCTTTTGTTATTGAACGACCGGGCGAAGCTGAGCTGCGCCATCTAACTTTGCGACCCGATCGCAAAGGTCTCGCCCCAATGGTCGGCATCGCAGGGTCGCCTACCTTACGCTTGGGAAGGACCCCCGTCACGCCGATCTTGCCCTTCGCTCATGAGCCGAACGGTTTCAAGGCAGGAGACCTGGTCGAGAAGGTCGACGGCGTTGAAATTAAAAGCCCGGCCGAATGGGAACAGTATCTGGCGCTTCATCCCGGCCCTGCTCCGATCGAAGTGACCGTGCTGCGGGTGATCGAAAAGGGGAAAGACGCAACGAAGGATCAAACCGAGTCGGTGACCATCCCCGTTCCGTTTCGTCCCGAGATCGGGCTTGGAATTGTCATGGAGTTCGGACCGATCACCGCCGTGCAAGATGGTTCGCCGGCGGCCGCCGCGGGACTGAAGGCCGGCGACTTGCTTACCGAAATCGACGGCGCGCCGATCGGCGACCCGATGACCCTGGGCGAGCGCTTGGTTCCACACATCGGCGAGACGGTCCACTTGACCGTGGAGCGCGAGAAGAAGCCGGTCCAGATCGACGTTACGCCGCGCAAGCCGCTAGAAATCGATTTTCCGATGGCCGAGGTGATGTCGGTCGATTCGCTCGGAATTGCCTACTCAGTGACGAACAAGATCGCGGCGGTCGTTCCAGATAGTCCGGCGGCCAAGGCGGGACTCAAGCCGGGCGAAGTCGTCGACAAGGCCCTTTTCACCGGTCCAAAATTTGTGATGGTCAAGCTGGGAGAGAAGGACAAGAAAGTCGAATTTCCGACCAAGCCGTACGAATTTACGAAAGACGAAAAAGGTCACACGCGGGCCGTCTGGCCCGATCTGCTCAACGCACTGCAAAGACTGCCGCGTGGCGCCACGATCGCGTTGACCCTCAGCGACGGAAAAGAAGTCACGCTTGAGCCCTATGAAATCCCAAACGAGTTCAATTCCGACCGGGGGCTGAACTTCGAAGAGCTGCAAAACCTTGTCCAGGCCGAGACATTGCGCGAGGCGATGGCGTATGGCTTTTCCGAAACAGTCGACGCCTTGACGCAAGTTTATCGCTTCCTCCGAGCACTCGGCACCGGGCAAGTCTCGGCCAAGGGAATGGCTGGCCCTGTCGGAATCTTGGGGATGGGTTATCAGTCGGCCAACGAAGGTATCTCGACGCTGCTAATGTTCCTGGTGATGCTCAGCGCCAACCTCGCCGTATTGAACTTCTTGCCGATCCCGCTCCTCGACGGCGGCCACATGGTCCTGCTGATCTACGAAGGCATCCGCGGCAAACCGGCCAGTGAAAAGATCGTGATCGGCGTCAGCTACGCGGGATTGCTGTTCATCCTCAGTCTGATGGGCTTTCTGCTGTTGCTCGACACCGGCCTGATTTCGCGCACTTGAACATCATGGGGCAACCGCGGGCCATTTTGTTCGACGCCGTCGGGACGCTAATGCGTCCGGAGCCCTCGGTCAGCGGCGCGTACACCGCCGTGGCGCGGCGGCACGGGATCGAACTCGATCAGGCCGAAGTCGAGCGACGCTTTCGCCGGGCCTTTGCGCGGCAAGACGCCATCGATTTGGCCGAGCGCGACAATCGCACCGATCAGGAGCGCGAGCGGCAGCGCTGGCGGGGAATTGTCGAAGACGTCTTCGGCCCCATTCCGCAAATCGAGGAGATCTTTCTCGATCTCTGGGGTCATTTTGCCAACGCCCGCAATTGGCGACTGTTTGACGATGTGGCTGACGTTTGGCGACGGCTGACCGAGGCCGGTATGACGATTGGCATCGCGTCGAACTTCGACGATCGGCTGGCGGGCGTTTGCCGTGAACTTCCGCCGCT
Source organism: Pirellulales bacterium (assembly GCA_036493275.1). GTDB lineage: Bacteria > Planctomycetota > Planctomycetia > Pirellulales > JACPPG01 > JACPPG01. The sequence goes on along the minus strand of DASXPZ010000459.1, from coordinate 3,525 downwards.
TGATGACGAGCCCCATTTGTTCGTCTCTTCGCAGGTCGGCTGGCGCAAACCGAGCCGCGGATTCTTTGCCGCCATCGAATCTTCGTTGTCGCTGCGCCCCGAGGAATTGCTGCTGGTTGGAGATGACCTGACGAACGACTTGCAAGCGGCCCAGGCGGCCGGCTGGCAAGCGATTTTGCTCAATCGATCGGAGCTCGGCGGCGGCGCGCTCGCCCCCGATTCCATTGGCACGCTAGCAGGCCTGCTGGACCGCATTTCGCCCGTTTGACGCGCCTGACCGATCTTGTCCGAATTCTGGTCGCGGGGTAGCATGCGGCCCCTCTGGAGCCCGAGAGATTCGGGCGGAATGCTAGCTGGATGCGCAGCGAAGCGGCCGGCGACGACGGAAAGGATTCCGAAACCATGTCCTACACACTCTCCGATCTCGCCAAACGTGTCGGCGGCGCGCTGACCGGCAACGGCGCAATCGCGATCGAAGGCGCCGCGGTGCTGGCCGACGCCAGCCCCCGCGATATCACATTGATCGACACGGCCGAGAAGGCCGCGCGCCTGGTGAATCCGCAGGCTGCAGCGGCGATCGTGCCGCGCGGCGTCGCCTGCGACAAGCTGGCCACGATCGAAGTCGACGACATTCACGCCGCGTTTTTGCTATTGGTCACGCTCTTCCGCCCGCAGCGGGTGGCGCGGCGGATTGGCGTCAGTGGCAAGGCGACGGTCTCGGCGCTTGCTCGCTTAGGATCCGACGTCGACGTTCACCCTTACGTCACCATCGCCGATGACGTCGAGATTGGCGACGGCTGCACGATTCACGCCGGCGCGCAGATCATGGCGGGTTGCAAGATCGGCCCTCGCGTGACGATTTATCCCAATGCGGTGCTGTACGAAGAGACGATCGTCGGGGCCGATAGCACGATTCACGCCGGAGCGGTGCTTGGCGCGCATGGCTTCGGCTACAAGTTCGTCGAAGGCCGTCACGTCTTGGCCGCGCAGCGCGGCTGGGTCGAAATTGGCGCCCACGTCGAAATCGGCGCTTGCTCGACCGTCGATCGCGGCGCGTATGGCGCCACCGTCGTCGGCGAGGGAACCAAGATCGACAACATGGTGATGATCGCTCACAACTGCCGCATCGGCCGTCACAACATGCTCTGCTCGCAAGTCGGCATCGCCGGCAGCACCACCACCGGAGATTACGTGGTGATGGCGGGCCAGGTCGGCGTGCGAGATCACGTTCACATCGGGCGCGGGGCGGTGCTCGGCGCCATGGCGGGCGTCATCAACGACGTTCCGGAAGGCCGCCGGATGATCGGCATTCCGGCCACGGAAGAGCGCGAACAAAAGGTGAAGCAAGCAGCCATCGCCAAGCTTCCCGAGCTGCGCCGCCAGATCAAATCGCTGCAAGCCACGGTCGATAAGCTCGCGCGTGAGCATGGCCTGGGCGACAACAAGGCAGCCTGATTCACCGAGACGTCGAACGAGAGACGCCATTCGAGGGACTTCGAACGAGACCGCCATGATCGTGAGCTTCGACGTAAAGAAGTCGCCGGTCGTCGCCGCGGCGCCCAAACGATTTGGCATCATCGCCGGTTGGGGGCGCTATCCGCTGGTGATCGCCGAGCGAATGCGCAGCCAGGGTTACCGGATGTACGGCCTGGGGGTCAAAGGGCACGCTGATCCGGCGCTGGCTGCGCTATGCGACGAATTCGATTGGGTTGGGCTGGCCAAGATCGGCGCCGCCATCCGCTATTTTCGCAAGCGAGACGTTCGCCAGATCACGATGGCGGGCAAGATCCACAAGGTCCGCCTGTTTCAACCCTGGGTCTGGTTCAAGCATCTTCCCGATTGGCGCGCGGTGCGTTGCTTTTATCCCCACTTCATCACCACGAAAAAAGACCGTCGCGACGACACGTTGATGACGGCGTTGATCGAAGAGTTTGCCCGCGATCGGATCATTTTCGCGCCGGCGACTGACTTTTTACCGGAGCTACTGGTGAAACCTGGACAATTAACTCGCCGCGCCCCAACGGCCGCGCAACTGGCAGACATTGAATTCGGTTGGAAGATGGCCAAAGAAATGGGCCGGCTGGATATCGGTCAGAGCGTGGCCGTGAAGGGGCGGGCCACGATCGCCGTCGAAGCGATCGAAGGGACCGACGAGTGCATCCGCCGCGCAGGGCAACTCTGCGGCGCCGGCGGCTTCACCGTGGTCAAAGTCGCCAAGCCAAAACAAGACATGCGGTTCGACGTGCCGACGATCGGCATGCTGACGTTGCAGACTATGGTCTCGGCGGGCGCCAGTTGCCTGGCCATCGAAGCCGGCCGCACGATCATCATCGACGAGCCGGAGTTGATCCGCTTCGCAGATCAACACAAGCTGGCGATCGTGGCGACGGGGGACGCGGACAATAGCGCCACGTTCAAGCACTGACGCCGCCGCGCGCAATTTTCCCCTCTTCCACTGGGAGAGGGCCGAGGTGAGGGGCGAAGCGTGCTTGCGTTTTCCATGATGGAAACTCGTCAATGCGGCGCCTTCCCTCATCCGGCTCACTTCGTTCGCCACCTTCTCCCGGTGGGAGAAGGGTGTGAACGCCGTCGCTAATTCCAGAACGAATCAGTCGCTGAATCGGTTCCGCCCAGTGAGACCGTGCCGGGCGGACTCACGGCGATCGACAGCGCGCTGATCGCCTTTTGCACCGCGCGCAGCATCACAAACGCAGCGACAGAGTTTAATAACCCGACCGCGCCGAGCCCAACGAACGTCCCCGTCCCTGAGGGATCAGGCGGTTGGGGCCTTTCCAGAACAGTACCTTCCTGGCCCGTTGAATGCTCGGTCATCTGCGCGTCGCGTCGCGTGTCGTATTTCGAAATACTGTCCAATCCGACGACGGCGATCAGTGCAATGAACGGCACGACCACGGCCATTGCGAAGTAAACCCACGTCCGCCGCTCCAAGCCACGAATCCGATCGATCGCGACAGGGTCCGACACGTCGACTTGAAATAAGGTCGGATAATAAGCGCGTGTCGCCAGAAATGAAACCAGAAAAAAGACCATGCTGGTCGCCATCAACCCACAGAGCAACTGCGACACCAGAAAATGTATAAAGACAGTCGGAGTATGAAAATGTTCGTGCGGAGCGTTGAGACTGGCCCAAATCGGAAAGATCAGCCCCGTGACAAACCATTCGAATCCGCTTACACAGGCGGTAATGTCTCCCAACAACAAGCTGCGCCTGGCCCATCGCGAATCGCGGTCGATCGGCTGAGGACAACCGCGGTGAACGCGCGTCACGGCGCGCACCACCGGCCAGACCAGGGGGAGTATCACTGCAATACCTAATCCGAACGAAAAAACGTTGACCAGCTTCACGACCGGCTCGTCCAGCACCTGATCGACCGTCAGCCCCATCGTCTTAAAGATGGTTGACACGTTGTACGCAACGTTCAGAACGCTGTAGATGATGTTCGGAATTAGTCCAGCGGCGAACATCGCGATCAGCGGATAGCGACGAACCCAGTTGCGCACGCT
>DASXPZ010000458.1:0-1766 GCA_036493275.1 Pirellulales bacterium | reverse complement strand
GTCGAGCGCGTTCGACCCGTGGAAGGGGGCTTCGCCGGTGCACATGGCATAGAGCACGCTGCCGAGGCTGAAGAGATCGGCCCGGGCGTCGAGCGCTTGGCCACGGGCTTGCTCGGGGGCCATATATTGTGGCGTGCCGGTGATCACGCCGCTCGACGTGACGCCGACATCGTCATTGGCACGGGCCAAGCCGAAATCGGTGATCCGCACGCGCTCGACGCCGTTTTCCAAGAGAATGTTGCCCGGCTTGATGTCGCGGTGCACAAGGCCCTGAGCGTGAGCGGCCGCCAACCCGAAAGCCGCCTGTGTGCCGATCCGCAGAATGTCGGCGACCGGCAGCGGGCCACATGAATCGAGTTTTTGCTGGAGCGATTGCCCGGCCACGTATTGCATAACGAGGTAGGGCAGCGATTTGAATTCCTCGACGGCGTGAATCGTCACGACGTGTTCGTGGCACACGGCTGCGGCAGCGCGGGCCTCGCGGGTGAACCGTTTGCGAGCCGACGCACTGATGGCGAGCGGCGGCGCGAGCACCTTGATCGCGACGACGCGGTGCAGAGCAGGATCGAGTGCCTTGAGCACGACACCCATGCCGCCCCGGCCGATCTCTTCGATGATCTCGTACTGATTGAGTCGGCCCAGTGAGCCCGGATGCTCGGAAGGATCGAGGAATTCGAGCGTCATATCGGTAGTCTCCGCGCCGTCCTCGGGGGAGTGTTTGAGTCGTTCGATGATGGTCTTGAGCGGCGCGTCCGACTCGGCCGTTGCGGAAAGCCAGCGCGGCACGCTGGCCCACGTGGACCGCTCGGCCGCGCATGTTTCGATCACGCGCTGGCAATCGGGGCACTCATCCAGGTGCGCTTCGAGATCGTGCTGCTCGCCGGTTGGGAGATCCTCTCGCAGGAGAGCCGTCCAGCGATCGGGGGAGGGGCAGGTGTAGCGGATCATCACAACCTCCAAAACGTAATGACCAATGAACCAATGACCCACCAATGACCAAGGAATTCCGAATGTCGAATTCACAATTTGTCATTAGTCATTGGTCACTGGTCATTCCTTGGTCATTGGTGGGTCATTGCTGGGTCATTGGTCATCTTCGACGAGTTTCACTTGCTCTTTGATCGCCGTCATCACGCGGCCCTTAGCTAGATACACCGCGGCGACCGTCAGGCCGAGTTCCTTCGCCACGTCCGGCCCGCGCTCGCCTTCGACGGCTGTTCGCCAGAATGCTTGCCACGATGCCGGTGCAAATCGCGCGCGCACTTGCTCGGCCGCCCAGGCAAACATCTGGCGTTCGCATTCCTGGTCCCACAGTTCGCCGGGCTCGGCGACCGCATCGGGAATCTCGCCGAGGCGATCGAGCGTGGCCGTGTCTCCGGCGCCGCGCTCACGCCGCTTCGGGCTCGTTTGCAAGTCGCGCAGACGGTTCCGGACAACCGTAAACAGCCAGGCGCGAAACGAGCCGAGCTTGGCGTCGAACCCGCCGCGGCGAAACGCCCCGCTCACGTTGCGGAGCACGTCCTGCGTCAGGTCGGCGGCGTCGGCGTCTTGCAAACCCCGCCGGCGCGCAAATCGATAAATCGGCGGGGCGTAGAGCTCGACGAATCGCGCCCACGCGTCGGCGTCCCGGGCGTCGCCCAGTCGCGCCAGCAGGCTGGCGTGCGTCGTCGGCGCGTCGGTCATCATGAGGAAGAACGGGGGAAATCGGAAAAGTTATCGCGCACTTTTTAGTTTACCGATGGTCAACGCCATTCTGTCATTCCGAG
>DASXPZ010000457.1:0-3772 GCA_036493275.1 Pirellulales bacterium | reverse complement strand
CGTGCAAACCAACTTTGACGGCCTGCTGACCATTGCCGGCGCACCGGTCGGACGCGAACTAGGGCGGTTTTACTTGCAGGATGCGGTCCAGCGACAAGAACACGGCTCGTGCATCGTGATTGTCGCGACTGATGCGCCGCTCGATGCCCGCGAATTGAACCGCCTGGCCAAGCGCGCTAGTTTAGGCCTGGCCGCGGTCGGCTCGCCCATCACACACGGCAGCGGCGACTAGGTGCTGGCCTTTTCAACCAACGAGCAGGTTCGCAACTCTTTTGTGAGCAACGAAGCCGTGGAAACGAATGAAAAGGGGAATGTAAGTAGTTACCCTAGAAAGAGGGCGATTAGAAGAGCCGCCGATCGTCGATAGCGATCGAATTGGCAACACCATCGAGAGGCAGAACCATGCGTCGCTTTGTCCACTTGGTACTGGCGTGCTTGACTCTATCGCCCCTCGCGCGAGTTGAAACGGCGAACGGGGCCATGACGTTGACGTCGGGCGCCGCGGCCGCGGGGTTCACGCTGACGACATTTGCCGACGGGTTTCCCAACTCCGGTGGCGTCGGTCCCGTTGGAATCGGCTTCACGAGCGGCGGGGGCGTGATTGTCAGCAGCTATGCAGTGGGCAGGAACGCCGTTTTTCCCACCGACACGGACGGACAGCACTACTCCGGCGCGGCGATCTCTTCCTCCAGCTACGCCACGCCGTCGGGAATTGCCAATGTTGGCAGTACGCTTTATCAGGCGCTGCAGGGCCCTGGCACAGTAATCCAGATCGACACCAGCGGCAACTTCATCATGACCATCCAAACAGGGATGGCCAGTGCGACGGACATCGTCGCAAACCCAATCAACGGTCATCTGTTCGTATCGACGCCCGGCGTTGCAAACATTTGGAACGTCGATCCCATTGCCATGACGAAGACTTTGTTCAAGAGCGGCGTCAATTTCGATGGAATCACGATCAACGCCAGCGGAACCACCCTCTACGGCGCCAATCTTTCCGACGGTAGCATCGAGGGCTACGACACCACGACCGGGACCAAAGTTTTTGATTCAGGTTCCATCCCCGGCGGCATCGATGGCAGCGCCCTTGGAACCGGCACACTGGCCGGTAACATCTTTGTAAACACCAACGGTGGCACGATCGTGGAAGTGAATTTGACGACGTTGAGCCAGACGTTAATTGCCTCTGGCGGATCACGCGGCGACCTCGTCAAAGTGGATCCCAACGGTTCTCTCTTGCTGACACAAACGGACAGCGTCTTGCGGTTGACCGGTCCCACCGGTGGCGGGTTTGGGACGGTACCTGAACCCAGCACGCTGACCATGTTCAGCATCGGCTTCTTGAGTCTTCTGAGTTATCGGCGGGGTGACACGATCAGGCGGACGGTGAAGTGTGTGCCACTGGGGTTTCGCCAGTGGAGTCATTGGACTTTTGGCAAGAGTTCGTCCCCATGCACAGATGCTGCCGCTTAGCCGGCCCAAAATTCGCCTGGCAGCGGAATCAAGGCTTTGGCGGCCGGTTGGCTTCTATGAAAGCCCGTTGCGTGTCAAGGGGCGAGTTGTCGAAAGAGGTTGGCCCATTCTTCTATCCGAGCGTTCCGATCCGGCGCGGCAAGCGTTCCGGCGGTAGCCCATGTGGGTAGTTCGAAAAAGGTGAAGGCGGCCCCATCTGTGGTCGAGCGTGAAAGCCCATGCCACCCCCGAGCGCGCCTTCACCAAGGCGTTTCCTCGATCGTTGACTCGCTCCTGACGTTCACGGTTTGTTCTTAGCGCCACGTTCAGCCCCGTCTTTCGCTTTGTCCCTGCTCAAAATCGTGCCTCCCCAAACTCAGGAACAGAGAAGAGGGGAAGAGGGGTGGGGGTGTCGGGGGAGGGGCCTTGGGGCCTGATGGCCCCTCCCCTGACACGCTTCCATTTTGTCAGGCGGCCAGCGCCTCCGGTTGCATCGTATGGTGCAGCCATCGCATGTAGCGGTTGGCGACCGCGGCCACGACGACGCAGATGTGTTTTCCACGCTGCTTCAGTTGTTGGGCCAGTCTCATCCACCGCTCGTCGCAAGGGATGATGCGATGCACCGCTTCGACAATCACGGCTCGGAGCTGGGGATTGCCCGCGCGGATCACGCCGGCGTCGGCTTGCTTGTTGCCGCTGGAGCAGTTCCGCGGCGTCAGGCCACAGAAGCGGGCCAATTGCTTGCCCGTCTGAAAGCGGTCGAAGCGGCCGATCTCGGCCCGCATGGTGGCCGCCGTCACCAGGCCGATGCCTTTCTGCTCGCGGAGCTTCTGGACGACGGCGTCATTAGCGACTCGCTCCTCCAGACGGCGTTCCACATCGCGAATCTCGCGCTTCAGCCGCGCCAGGCTGGTGAGGTGCTCTTGAAGAATCCACTCGCTGTCAGGACCGATTTGCTGGAGGTCAGCCAGGGCTGCCAGCCACTGCCGCGTCCACGGCCGGCCCACGTCGATCTTGATTCGCTGGTCGCGGAGGATGGCGCGAATGCGGAGCTTCACGTCCCGCCGCTCGCCCGCCTTCTGCTGCCGATAACGGACCAGCCGCCGCAGCTCGCGGAGCTCCGCCGGCGCCAGCCAGACCTTCGGCAGATAACCCACCCGCGTCAGGTCGGCTAATAATCGAGCGTCGCTGTAATCGGTCTTGTCGGGGTTCTGCTTCATGCGGGCCACGTAACCGGGATGGGCCAGGCTCACGCTCCAGCCGGCTTGCTCGACGAGCTCGTCCGCCAGGTCCGCCGCGCCGCAGCAAGCCTCCAGAGCCGCCTGAATCACCGCACCCGTCGGCGCCACGGCAGCGATCTTGCGCCAGTCGTTGTCGATCCGAACGTTCTTCACGACCTTGCCCGTTTCGTCCAGAATGCAGACCTGCACGAAATCCTGGTGATAATCCAAACCCACAAACAGCCGAGCCGAGTTTACAATCGTCATGTCCGTTGCTCCGGTTAAGGGATGATGGGTTGACCAAACCTCTCTTAATCCGTGAGCAACGGGCTTTCATCCCCATCTGTGTTTTGCGCAGCATAACACGGCTTTCGCTGAGCGGCGCTCGTCGTTTGTCGTTGGGCGAAGTGAGCTGATTTTTCACTCCGATTCGGATCAAGCATCAGCGAGCCAATCGTAGGGGATCGGATCGACTGCAATTGGCCCTTCGCCCCCTTCGAAGACAGCCGCACTTGACCACTTCCAGTCGGCCGCGCGCTCGACCAGGCCTCGCCGCACAGGATTGAGATGCAGGTACTCGATAATTTGCAGGAGCGTTTTTCCGGCAGTGATGTTGCGGTCGTAGCCGCCACCCGATTGCCAGAATAGGCGTTCGGTGCGGCTGCCGCGCTGGCGGGAGATACGGGCTAGCCACGGTGAATGATTCGCCTGCAAGAAATGAATCGCGCGGCGCGCGACGGGCAATTTAATCGCCGCTGAAATCTTCCCCATGTCGTAGTCGGCGCGGCGCGGAAAAATAATCAGGTGAGCGTGCTCCGGCATAAAAACGTATGCCCAGAGCGCAAAGTCGAATCTCAATCGAGCTTGATTGATCGCGTCGGCCAGCCAATGGCAGGTGCGCTCGGCCTTGAGAAACTGAAATCGCGTGTAACAGGAGAATGTCAGCTCGTGAGCGTGGCTAGGCGCGTTGAAAGTCTTGCGGCGACCATCGCGAACGCGCCAATCCATGCGGGTATTCTAGCGGCTTGGATTCAGGTGAGTTGTAGGGAGGCGATCACGACGAAGGCTGCTCCATTCTTTTAAGGCCGTGTTATGCT
>DASXPZ010000456.1:0-4555 GCA_036493275.1 Pirellulales bacterium | reverse complement strand
TGAGCGCCTTTTTCCAGGGCCAAAAGCCCGGCGGATCGTTCTCGATGCAAAACGTTGCAGCCCGCCGTCGATCACCCTTTCACTTCGATTCGCCGGCTCTTGCATTCTTCCGTCCTGGGAATCTTGACGGTCAAAACGCCGTTACGGTATTCGGCGTCTACCTGATTCGGGTCGACGCCCGAGGGGAGGGTCACCGAGCGATAGAACTCTCGGCTCCGCCATTGGCGGTAGCCCTCCTCCTTGTCGGCGCTTTCGTCCTTCTGGCAGGCACACATCGTCAGTTGATTTCCGCGAACCTGGACGTCGAAATCCCGCGGCTCGAAGCCCGGCGCTTCGGCCCGAACGGTCACGCTCTTATCATCATCCTGGACGTCCATCCCCCACCCATCCGACCTCTGCAGTTCACCCAGGCTGGGCCAACCAGGGAGGAAATGATCGAACAAGCGATTAAACTCGTCACGCAGCCGGTGGAACGGATTGAACCCGCCACCCGCCGACAACGTATTGCCCGGCTCGGTCGTTGTCACGGCGTCAGAACTCGTCTGCTCCGATTTCTGCGGAGCGCTTTTTTGCCCTTGGTTCTCTTTTTGCACAACTTGCGTAGTCATTTTCTCATCCTCCTTCCGAACGTCCTCTGATAAAGAAGCCTTCGCGCGACCCGACAACCAGAGGTGCTCCAAATTTCGTGCCAAAATCAGGTCCTGGGTCGTCCAGATGACGGGCTATTTATTAATTCCATTCCGCTCGACCGGTCGCGCCCTTAGCCTGAATGCATGATTGCCGTGGAAGACGCATTTCGGGCATTGTTATCCCATGTACAGACGATTCTCGTAGCCCCGCCGTTCGGTGTCTTGAGCCTCCAGAAAAGATCCCTTAATTGAGCTTCTTGTTGAACTCGCCTGGCTGGGAACCGGCCGAGGCGGTCGCGACTCGGTCGGCGGGCGCCGTAGTGGCGAAGCGACGATCCGATGGTTACTCTCATATCGGGCCAGAAGCAGCACGCGGCTTCAGCCAGCAAGTGGCCTCCCTTCGCGGAGGCTTGAATAAACTTTGTTTCGAGATTTTTTAAAGACGAGTCGCATGTCGCAGGCTATCGTAGAATCTCGAACCGTCGCGGCGCCGATCGACCTTCGCATGGCCGCGGCGGGAGTCGCCGCGCTCACCGTCGTGGTTGGGATTTCGCTCGCGTTCGCCCAGGAAACGGGCGAGATGCTGACTCGCAATACCGTCCGGCTTTCTCTCTTCTGGTACGCCACGGCGATCTGCTTGATGATGCGCTTGCGCCTGGAGGACTGGCGCGGAACGACGGCGCTCGGTCGGATCGCCCGCTGGTGCTGGACGCTGGGCCTTGTTACGTTTTTGGTTCATCTTGGCGTGGCGTTTCACTTTTATCACCAGTGGTCGCACGCGCACGCCTTTGATCATACGCGCGAGGTCAGCGGCATCGGCGAAGGGATCTACATCTCGTATCTCTTTACCTGGCTTTGGGCGGCCGACGTCGCCTGGTGGTGGACCTCGCCAGTCACTTATGTCGGCAGAACGCCTTGGATCGGTCGGGCGCTCCACCCCTTCATGCTGTTTATTGTTTTCAATGGAATGGTGATCTACGAGAGCGGACCAATCCGCTGGGTGGGCCTGGTCATGTTCGCCGTGCTGGCCGTTGCCTGGTGGCAATCGCGCGGGCGAAGCCGATCGGCTGGCCAATGAGTAGCTCCGCTTCGTCGCTCGATACGCCGCGAACCTGGCCTCGATCGCTGCCGTTCTACTATGGCTGGGTGAATGTCGTCTTCGCCTCGCTGGCGATGACCGCCACGTTGCCGGGGCGCACGCATGGGCTAGGGCTGATCACCGAAAAGCTGCTGGCCGATCTCGAACTCGATAGAGTGTCGTTCGCCCATATCAATCTGGCCAGCTCGCTCATCGGCGCGGCATTTTGTGTTCCAACCGGCTGGCTGATCGATCGCGTTGGCGTCCGCAGCGTGCTGGTGCTGGTCACCGCAGTGCTTGGGATCTCGGTGATCGGGATGTCGGAAGTCAGCGGCGGAGCCTCCTTGTTAGTGGGTCTGATCCTGGTGCGCGGATTTGGCCAAAGCGCACTCTCGATCACGAGTATTGCGGTGATCGGCAAATGGTTCCGGCGGCGCCTCGGCGTGGCGATGGGAGTGTTCGCCGTGCTGCTGACGTTTGGCTTTATCGGCAGCGTGCTGACGATGGGAGCGGCAGTCGACGCCTGGGGATGGCGGCCGGCGTGGCAGAGCCTGGGCTTGATCGTGCTTGGGCTTGCGACGCTCTTTTGGTTGTTCGTTCGCAGCACGCCCGAGGGTTGCGGTTTGCCTCCGGACGAAGCGCCGACGATCGAGCTTTCGGAGGTCGACAGGTGTGGCGATTTTACGTTTCGCCAGGCTTTGTGGACGCCGGCGTTTTGGGTGTTGGCCCTGGGGAGCGGGGCGTTCAACCTGGTATGGTCCGGCGTCACGCTCTTTAATGAATCAATCCTGGCCGAACGTGGGTTTGGCCCCAATGTGGCAGTCGAGATCATGGCAATCCTCACTGGCGTCGGACTGATTGCGAATCTGGCGGCCGGCGCCGTCGCGACGCGGACGCGCGTCGTCAAGTTATTGGGCGTCGGCCTGGCGCTATTGGCCGCGGCGCTCGTTTCATTCCCGACGATCGACGGCCTGCTTGGCGTTCGCCTCTACGCCGTGGCGATTGGGCTGAGCGGCGGCGTGATCACGGTCGTCTTCTTCGCCGCTTGGGGAAATCTGTTTGGCCGCGCGCAGCTCGGTCGGATTCAAGGCGCCGCGCAGCTGGCCACGGTGCTGGCCTCTGCGCTGGGACCCGTAGTGATGGCCAACGGGCAAGCGTCGACTGGCGACTACGCACCAGTGTTCTACGCCTTGGCTGGCGTCGTCGCGATGCTCGCGGTCGCGGCTTTCTTGGCGCCGCTGCCGCGCGTGGTCCAAGAAGCTTGAACCATATTACACCGGCGGCGGATTTCGTTCGGCGAAGCCGCGCTGGTGCCAGTAGGGATAGGCAATCGGAGTTGCGCTAGCGGCGTCGAGCCGAGCGACTTGCGCCGGCGTCAGGTTCCAGCCCACCGCCCCTAGGTTCTGCCGAAGCTGCGTTTCATCCCGCGCGCCGATGATGACAGAAGCCACGCTTGGCCGCTGGAGGAGCCAATTCAGCGCGATCTGCGGCACGCTCTTGCCCGTCTCTTTCGCCACTTCGTCGATGGCGTCGACCACTGTGTAGAGATACTCTTCCGGGACTTGCGGACCGATGTCGGCGACCTGCTTGCTTTGCAAGCGACTTGTCGCCGGCAGAGGTTGCCCGCGGCGAATCTTGCCGGTGAGGCGCGCCCAACCCAACGGGCTCCAAATTACGGCGCTCACTTTTTGATCGATCGCCAGCGGCATCAGTTCCCATTCGTAGTCGCGGCCGACCATCGAATAGTAAGCCTGATGCGCCACGTAGCGCGACAGGCCGTATTTCTCGGAGACCGCCAGCGATTTCATCAGGTGCCAGCCCGAAAAGTTCGAGCAGCCGATGTAGCGGATCTTGCCGGCGCGGACTAAATCGTCGAGCGTGTGGAGCATTTCGTCGACGGGCGTCATCGCGTCGAAGCTGTGGAGTTGATAAAGATCGATATGCTCAACCTGCAACCGCCGCAGGCTGCCTTCGACGGCGCGAATGAGATGGTGTCGCGACGAGCCGACGTCGTTGACGCCGGAACCTGCGCGGAATGTTCCTTTGGTCGAAATGATCACCTGGTCGCGACGTCCCCGGATCGCCTGTCCCAGGATTTCCTCGGCCATGCCGCCGGAATAGATATCGGCCGAGTCGAACATGTTCAGCCCGGCTTCGAGGCAGACGTCAACCAGGCGAGTGGCCTCGGAGACGTCGCTGGCGCCCCAGGCCTTGAAAAAATCGCCCCCGCCGCCGAAGGTGCCCGTGCCGAAGGTGAGGGCCGGAACTCTGAAGCCTGACGCGCCGAGTTGCCTGTATTCCATGATCTCTCATTGCTGGTCTAACGGTGAAAGTTGTATTGTTCCCCGCTCGCCAGCGGCGTCGAACACGCCGCTGGCGCGCTGGAGTCGAAGTTTCATCCTTACTGAAGAGGAAGTTATCCGTGTCGTTTGCGCACTATGCAAAACAGCACTGTCGCTCCCAACCCCAGGAGAATGGCGCTGGCGGGCTCAGGGACGGGAGTCCATTTTTCTTGCAAGTAAGAATAAACCGCCGCTTGCTGATCGGGCGTCAAGAGCGCGTTGTAGACCAGGACTTCGGCGATCTGGCCTTGCCAGTATTCTCCGCTGAAGCTTCCTTGCTGACCGATGAACGACGGGGTGCTCAGGTCGCGTTGTCCGTTCGGGTTCGAGCTGTCGGCCGGCAAGCTGTTCTGCGGATTCGAGCCGATCGAGGAGTCGTTAAGGAAGAGCTCTGCATCGACGCCACCTTGATAGGTTCCCCATAAGATGGAAGGAGAGGTCGGAGCCGTCAATTCGTCGAAGGACTGCAAACCATCTGTAAAGCGGACCGAGCGCGTGGGATCGGT
>DASXPZ010000455.1:0-3431 GCA_036493275.1 Pirellulales bacterium | reverse complement strand
AAAATCGGCATCTGGGGCTGGTCCTTCGGTGGGTTCTCAACGTTCGCCACCCTGGCCTTCTATCCGGACGAATTTGCCTGCGGCGTGGCCATGTATGGGCTGTCGGACCTGGAGCTGTTTGCCCGCCGCATGAGTTTTATATGGCGCGACACCGCGCAGCGCATTGGCGATCCCCGCACTCCAGACGGGCTCGAGCTGCTGCGCCGTCAGTCGCCGCTGCACTCCGCCGAACGCGTGACGAGCCCGCTGCTGGTGACGCATGGCGGTAAAGATGTCGTAACCCCCAAGCAACACTCCGATCTCTTCGTTTCGGCACTCGAGAAGCATGGCAAAGACGTGACCTATCTCGTTTACCCCGACGAGGGACACGACTATCGTGAACCGGAAAGCTGGATCTCCTTCTGGGCAGTCGCCGAGCGATTCCTGCACAAGCATTTGGGCGGCCGCTTCGAGCCGGTAGCCAACGACTTCGAAGGGGCGAACCTGCAAGTCCCTGCCGGATGGGAACTCATCCCCGGTCTGGCGCCCTATGCAAAAACGAAGTCGTGAGATTCTTGAGGGAGCGGATCAACCTGAATAGAACGGACCGGCCGTCGAGAAGCGTGACCAGGCTGCCGCGCGAAGTCACTTTTTGCACGGCCCGTATCTGGGGCAATGCCGGTTTAGCACAATTGCCCCTTCATGGGGCGAATTCTACGAAGTATCAGGAGGCCATCCATCCCGGCAACGCCGCGGCCTGCTTAGCCCACTTCACGATCTGCGCCGCCATTTGCGGCTCGTCGAGATCGCCTTCCTGGATGTCGATCCATCGCGTGAGCTTGCCCGTGCCGCCGGGCGGAACGGGTCGCAGCGACGTGCCGCGAAAGAAGCTCACCTTGAGATAGCGCGTGAAGGCGTGCAACGCCACGAACCAGCCCTGGCCCTCGATGCCATAGAAGGGCGAGTTCCACTTCACCGCCTTCCGCACGTTGTGCACGCTGTGCACGATGAGAGCGTCCAGGCGCTTGCCAACGTCGCGCTTCCACAGCGGCAGCGCGGCAATGTACGCCTGCACCGGCGCGTCGCCCTCCGCCTTCGCGATGCGCGGGTTGCCGCCCGCGAGAAGCACAGCGCCCTTTTCGCCTTTTCGCGCCTTGGTCGGCTTTGCCTTTTTCGCGGCTGGCTTGGCCTTCAAACCTGGCTTGGCCTTCATGCCTGTCTTCGAGGACCGGGTCTTGGTGCCCGCGTTCGCAGCCTTCGTGGCCTTGGCCGACTTGCGTGGCGTGCTCGCGCGCGACGTGCCCTTGGCCTTCGGCTTCGCCCTGCCCTTAGACATGATTCTTCACTTTGTGTGAAATGTTTCTCAAGTCGCTCTAAGGTGTTCATTGTACATGGCCAATGAGTACGATGATTGGCGTCAACGGGGTCACGCCACACCGCTGGAGCCACACGGCGCGCCGCGCCTGACGTCAGTCCCTGTCGCTGCGATGAGGATCGAGAAACATGTCACGCGGCAATCCAAACGCAAGCCGGCCGACGATAACGCTGCACGTGGTGTCAAGTCTCGATGGCTTCATCGCCAGGCACGACAACAGCGTCTCATGGCTCGACACTTCCGGAGAGATCTATGAAAAGGGAGTCTCTGAAGAGAGTGCCGCAGAGGTCGTCCGAGCGATCGATTGCTATGTGCTAGGTTCTCGCACGTATGAGCATGCGCTTCAGTTGGGCTGGCCATATGGCGATACGCCGGCCATCGTGGTAACAACCAGAGAACTGCCGTCGACGAGAAAGAGCGTGGAGTTCTATTCAGGCGAGCTGACAAGATTGGTTGATGAGATCCTCGCGCCTCGATACGCGAACGTCTGGCTGGCGGGCGGGGCCACGTTGTGCCAAAGCTTTCTCAGGCTTGGCCTGGTGGACGAAATCAGATTGGCGATCGTGCCAGTTGTGTTGGGCGACGGCCTGTCTCTTTTCGGCCATTCCGGCACA
The DNA here is from genome assembly GCA_036493275.1 of Pirellulales bacterium. Classification (GTDB taxonomy): domain Bacteria; phylum Planctomycetota; class Planctomycetia; order Pirellulales; family JACPPG01; genus JACPPG01. Next base: position 1,463 of record DASXPZ010000455.1, on the reverse strand, counting down.
GAACAGAAATGGCGTCTGAAGGACGTCGTCGGGTACAGGAGCGGCATTGTCGAGTTATGGTATGGAAGCCAGCCGGCCACTTCCTAGCTTTGCGCGTGCGGCCTTTGGCTTCTGGCCTCTTTCTCAGCCCGGCCAAAAACAGCCCAGGCGGGCTGCGCAAGCACCCAGCCGAATTGGCGCGGCGAATGGCCGAATGCCAGCTCTCAGATTGATATTGCCCGAATTGATGCGCGCGGCTTGAATGGTCCGCTGGCTGGGCGCAAGCCAAGGTGCTGACGCCCGGACTGGCCACCGCACTCCCGCATACCAAAAAGGTGAATGAGCAATGAGCATACGATTTTCGCGCTTGGCGACGGGCATGTTGGTTGTCGCAGTAATGGTGCTGATGTCTGAACAGAGTTGGGCGATTCGACAGAAGCTTGGCCCCTCGAAAGACGAGTGGGGGTTGAAGTACGACGTGGCGGTATCCAGCGCCGGTGGGGACGAACTGACCGTCGTGTTCACCGTTGCCGACGAAGGGAGGCTGAAACCGTTCTATTCGATCGACCTGGTTGCTTTCAGTAAGCAGACGGACAGTCAGGGTGGCCGCTCGTATGACGTGATGGAACCGATCAAGTTGAAAACCACAGCAGATGGTAATCGCGTGGGGCAAGTGCAGATAGGCAAGGAGTTTCTAGACCGCGCCAAGATTCGGATCATCACCCTCACGGTCGACGGCCGGCGACAACCGTCAGGCGGAGCGGTGTACGAAATCCCGATTGCGAAGTACTTGAATAAAGCCCCGGCGGCAGGTTCGCCCCTAGCGTCACCGCCAGCGTCGAAAGTCAGAAAGTAGTGAACGGCGCACGCTCGCTGGCCGCCATTCGCGCCCGTTAAAAAGGGGGACATTCTACTTTTACGCAGAACATCGGCGACAAGATCTGAATCACGGCGATTGGGGACCTTCTGCCTAAAAAGTAGAATGTCCCCCTTTTTTCATCTCCCCTTTTTTCTCGCGACTATCTTGGGCTTCGCGCCTGCCTTCGACACGGACTTGGACTTCGGGGCGCTCGACCGCAGATTCTCGGCGACCGCAGCCTGGATCAAAGCCTTGAACGCCCGAGAATCGAGCACCTCTTTTTCGCGGATGTCGATGGCGCGACGCGTGCTTCCCTCCAGGCTGGAGTTGAAAAGTTTTCGCGGATCCTCCAACGACGCGCCCCGGACGAAGGTCAGCTTGACCACTTCTTTATAAGTCTCTCCCGTGCACACCATGCCCGCGTGGGACCAAACGGGCACGCCCGAGGGATTGCTCGGCTTGACCCATTTCCGCTCCTCGACGATCTCTGGGTCCGCCTCGTGGATCATGCGGCGAATCTCGGCCAAGGTGTTGGCGCGCCAGTCTCTTAGCGACCGAATCCGCTCGTCGACGAGTCGAGAGGCTTCCTTCCCGCTCGCGCGGTTTGCTTCCGCGGCCGGCTTAG
>DASXPZ010000454.1:0-5420 GCA_036493275.1 Pirellulales bacterium | reverse complement strand
ACCGCCGCATGGCTCCGCGTCGAGCATGCTGGCGCCGTCTCGCTGTGGCAGGAAAAGGTATCGGCAGGCTGGGGGGCGTGAGTAAAGCGGAATGTCTCAGGCGGGTTGGCTATTTCGGGAAAAATCGTCCGGTTGTAGCGGTCGTTCGATCACGACGGAGCATCCCTGAACGGGCGAGTCCGGTAACTGTACGTCATGCTCCGCGAATGGTTCGAACTTTCACTGAATGGCCTAAGCCCGTCATGGAGCCGGGCTTGTTACCGAGCTTTGCCAAGGCAATCCGGACAGGCATAAACCCGCTTCGCGCCGTCCCCTCCGATCCGAATTCGCGGCAGGCCGAAATCACCCGTTCCCGGCTGGCTTTTCTACCGGCGCGATCGAAACCAGGATCCGGTCAATCCGCTGGCCGTCCATGTCGACGACTTCCAGCCGGAGGTCTTCGAAGCGGGTGACGGCGCCCACCGCCGGGATGCTGCCCAACTGGTGAAGCACCAGTCCGGCCACGGTGCTGTAGCGGCGGCTGGTGGCCGATTCGAGCGGCTTGTATTTGATCACGTCGGCCAGGTCGTCGACGCTGACGCTGCCATCGACCAGCCAACTGCCGTCTTCGCGGCGGACGATTTCCTGCTCTTTGTCTCGGCTCTGCTCATCGTGAATTTCGCCCACCAGCTCTTCGAAGACGTCTTCGAGCGTGACCATTCCCTGCGTGCCGCCGAATTCGTCGAGCACGATGGCCAACTGCGTCCGCTTCTTTTGAAACAAGTCGAGCAATCGATCGAGCGGCAGCGTCTCCGGCACAAAGAGCGGCGGATGGAGCATCTTGCGCACGTTCAGCTCACCATGCAGATACATCTCGCGGAGCATGTCCTTGATGTGGATGTAGCCGATCACGTGGTCGAGGTCTTTCTCGTAGACCGGCAAACGCGAAAAGCCGGCCATGGCCGCGGCGCCCATCACTTCGTCGGTCGGCGTGTCGACGTCGAGCGCGTCGAGATCGGTGCGGGGGCGCATGATGTCGCGGACCACGCGATCTCCCAGCCGCAGGGCCTCCATCGCCACTTGTTGTTCGGCGGCGTCGAGCACGCCATGCTCGCGCCCCATTTTGAGCATATGTTGGATATCTTCGACGCTGACGGCCACATCGTCCCCGCGCGGCACGCCAAGCAGGAACAGCACGGCGTCGGTCGTGACGCCCAACAGCCAGACGACGGGCCGCGCGATCTGCGAGACGAGCATCATCGGCCGCGCCACCAGTCGGGCCAGCGTCTCGGCGTTGCGCAGCGCCAGCCGCTTGGGGACCAGTTCGCCCAGGATCAAGGAGAAGAAGCTGATCAGGGCGACGACGATCGACAGCGCGAGGGCCGGCGCATGGCCGCTGATCCAGCCGGGCGGAAGTTTTTCGAGCCACGCCTCCAGGGCGTCGGCCAGGTGGGCGCCGCCAAAGGCCGCGGCAAAGGTGCCGATGACCGTGATCCCCACCTGCACCGTGGAGAGAAACCGGTTAGGGTTGCTGCCGAGTTCGAGCGCGGCGCGGGCCGAGCGGTCACCTTTGTCGGCCATTCCCTGCAAGCGGCCGCGGCGCGCCGCCACAATCGCGATCTCGGCGCCGGCAAAGAAGCCGTTGGCCACGATCAGCGTCAAGATAATGATGATTTCCGCAGTGACCGAGGGAATAGCGCCAACCTCTCGAACGATTCAGACGGCCCGCCCGAGCATCATGGGATTCCACTCGCCCGAGTCCGGCCCTGTCCACAAGTCCCGACCTTGGCCCGGCGCCGAGTGAAACCCGGAGCCAGACCAATTTTGGACCCGAGCGATCTTAGCGGTCTGGGGGCTCATTTGCCAACGGCGATGGACTTTCGGCGGCACAATATTAAAGTTCTATAGCTCGGTTCAACCTTTCAGGAACCGCTTCGACAAATGCTGGCTTTGAAGCGTCCAGCTAGAGGATTGCCGATGTGCGCAGTGCATCGAATGGCCAATCCGGTTAGGATTTCTATCGTATCCCCCGTCTAAGGCGCAGTCTCCATTCTGCTCCTTTCCACGATTAGATCGCCCGAGCGTCAGCATGTCGTTCTTCGAATCCAAGCCGGAACCCGAGCAAGACCCGCTGTTCCTCCCTCCCGGCACGCGGGAGTGGGAGAAGCAAGAGCGTAAAGACGCCGGCTGGTCCCGCGCGACCTTGGCGTTTGTTGGTTTGATCTTCGCGGCGTTCATCGCCTCGGCGATCGTCAAAGGAATCGGCTCGGCGCGCGAAGCCGCGCGAACCGCCTCGTGCAGTTGCCATCTGAAACAATTGGGCCTGGCGCTGCACACCTATCATGAAGATTACGGTTGCTTTCCGCCGGCCTACATCGTCGATAGCCAAGGCCGAAAGATGCACAGTTGGCGGGCGCTGCTTTTGCCCTATGTTGGCGGGGACCATCTCAAATACGACATGAACGAACCGTGGGACGGTCCGAACAATCGCAAGCTGTGGGATCAAATGCCGTCGACGTATCGCTGCCCGAGCGATGACACGTCGCCGCCGAACACGACCAGCTACGTCGCAGTGGTCGGGCCGAACACGATGTGGCCCGGCGCGAAAAGTGTTTCCTTTAAGCACTTCAGGGATAGCTCGTCGAATACGATCGCTGTGGTGGAAGGGAAAAACCTGGCAGTGCCGTGGCTTGAGCCGCGCGATTTAGAGGAAGAATCGTTGAGCCTGAAGATCAACGACAGTTCGACCAATACGAGCCTTTCAAGCGCTCATTCGGAAGGGGTCATGGTGCTACTAGCCGATGGCAGCGCAAAGTTTCTGCGAAGCACCACCGATCCGCAGCTCTTGAAGGCGCTACTGACGATCGCCGGCGGAGAGCCAGCGTCGGTTCCTTAGCAGGTGTTGATCGAATCAAATCCGCGGCATCGGGCTTCATTCCACATTCGCCGCTTTGCCGCTCAGCAGTTCGAACACCGGCACGCCGAGGAATTGCTGGGAGAATTCCGCCGCGGCCAATAGCACGCCAATCACCACCACGCCGTTGCGGACCAGGTCGCGGTTCAGCTTGCGGGCGACGCGGGCGCCGAGGTAACCGCCGACGATCGCCGAGACCATCATGATGCCGGCCGAGCGCCACTCGACTTCGCCGCGACACACGAACCACACGGCCGAGACCCCATTGATCAGCGACGCAAAGAGCGTCTTCAAGCCGTTCATCACGTGGATGTCCGGGATGCCCATCATCGCCAGCGCCGCCAACATCAAGATGCCAATGCCGGCGCCGAAGTAACCGCCGTAGACAGCCACCAGGAATTGAAACACGACGATCCCCACCACCGTGCCGCGCGTCGGCTCGGCGTGCGGCTTGCCGATTCCCATCCACCGCGCCAGATAGGGCTGCACTGCGAAGAGGGCCGCCGCGGTTAGAATCAGCCAAGGGACGAGCCCCTTAAAGGCCTCGGCCGGAAGCTCGGTCAGCAGTAGCGAGCCGACGATTCCGCCCAACAGGCTGGGGATTGCCAGCAGCACGATCCAGCGGCCGCTTTGGGCCAGTTCTCGACGATACCCCCAGGCGCCAGCGAGCGAACCTGGCATCAAGGCCACTGTGCTGGTGCAGTTGGCCAGGCGAATCGCGGCGGCGGTCGAACCCAACACGGCCTGGAGGGCCGGAAAAGTCAGCAAGGTCCCCCCGCCGGCGACCGAATTGATCGCCCCGGCGGCCAGCGCCGAGCCGATAAGTAGGATGTCTTGGCGTAGCATGAATTTCCTGGACTTTCGCGCGGCGGTCGGGTCAACTTTAACGACTCGATAGGAGTCCGAACAGGCGACGCGGCGACGCCAAACCAGTTCGGTACCGAATAAATAAAATCGTATAGCATTTTGATGGCCACCAGATAGAATCAGGGTCGGCGCCGCCCGATTTCGACTCCCTTCTTTTCAGTTCGATCAATCGTTTCGGCCTTTTGCCGCGCGGAGAATTCGCATGGTTTCACGATGCGCTTCGGCTGCAGTGATTCGTTTCTGTTCCGCCCCCGCGCTGCTAATAGCGACGCTGTTGCTATTGCCTGCCGCGTTCGTGGCCGCGGAAGCCAAGCCGGCCACCGAAGCCGACGCAACTCCGGCAAAAGAGATCACGCCGAACGACAGTGTCACGAAGGAAGAAACGCTCGCCGAGCGCGGCTATCGGCTATTGACCACCAAGTCGTACCTGCCGGCGGACTTCGATCAGGAAGTCTTCGATGACCTGTGGAAAGTTTGGGAAGAGCCCGCGCGCACGATCGCCGGCAAGGCCACGCCCGCCGAGCGGCGCAAGATGGCCTTCTCGCGCTACGGCCTGACCGAAGCCCCCGAAGGCGCCCGCGCCACCGCGATGCAATATGTCGACGATGGCAAACAGGGCTGGGTGATGAATTGCATGGCCTGCCACGGCGGCAAGGTGGCGGGTCGCGCCATCCCGGGCCTGCCCAATTCGCACTACGCAATGCAAACGTTGGCCGACGAAGTTCGCTCCGTCAAACTGAAGCAACGCAAACTCAGCCCGCTCGAAGTCGCCGCGGCGGCCTTTCCGATGGGCGGATCGAACGGCACGACGAACGCCGTGATGTTCGGCGTGGCGCTCGGTTATTTGCGCGATGAAGATCTGAATGTCCGCTTTCCCAAGGCGCCGCCGCCGTTTGTCCATCACGACATGGACGCGCCGCCGTGGTGGAACGTCAAGAAAAAGACCTACCTCTACCTGGACGGCTTCAGCCCGAAGAGCCATCGGGCGCTGATGCAATTCTTGATGATCCCGCAGAACGGGCCGGAGAATTTCCGCAAGTGGGAAGAAGACTTCAAAGCCATTTACGCCTGGATCGAGCAGCTTGAGCCGCCAAAGTATCCCTACGCCATCGACCAGGAATTGGCCGCCCAGGGGCACAAGGTGTTCGATCAATCGTGCAGCCGCTGCCATGGCACGTACGGCGAGAAGTGGACCTATCCGAACAAGATGGTCCCGATCGACGAAGTCGGCACTGACGGCGTGCGGCTCGGCGCGCTGACCGTCCAGCAGCGGATGGGTTATGAACGGAACTGGTTCAACAGCTACGGCGCCAAAAAGGTCGTGGCCGATCCCGATGGTTACGTCGCCCCGCCGCTCGACGGCATTTGGGCCTCGGCGCCGTACCTGCACAATGGGTCGGTCCCCACGCTCTGGCACCTGTTCCACGCCAGCGAGCGCCCTGTCGTTTGGCAGCGAACCGAAGATGGCTACGACCAGCAGAAAATCGGGCTGGAAGTGACCACCATGAAGGACCTTCCGGCCGACGTCACCGACGCGAAGCAGAAACGCCGCTACTTCGATACTCGCCTGTTTGGCAAGTCCGCCGAGGGGCATCTCTTCCCGGACGAGCTCGAAGAGGCAGAAAAACAGGCCGTCATCGAGTATCTTAAAACTTTGTAG
>DASXPZ010000453.1:0-6065 GCA_036493275.1 Pirellulales bacterium | reverse complement strand
GGAGACGACCGCGAATAGCGGAAACAATGATCTCGTCTCGAAACTTCGCGCCGGCCGCAATTCCAGCGCCGCTTTGGCCGCCGCCAAGAAGGCGAGCTCTCAGAAGGCCGCGTCGCGGCAGGCTTCGCAACAACAAGCCTCGCAACAAGCCGCCATGCAACAAGCCATGGCGCAACAGATGGCGATGCAACAGCAGATGGCGGGCGGGCAAGGCGGAATGCAAGGCATGCCCCAGGGGATGCCATCCGGAAGGCAACAGGGAATGCCGAAAGGAATGCCACGCGCTTTGCCGCCAGATCAGGCTGCTCAGGCGATGGCCGCCGGCCGACCGCCGCAACGGATGTCGATGAATCCCGTCAGCATGGCCGCTGGAATGGGAGCGGGCGCAGCCGGCATGGCGATGGGCGCAGCCGGAATGGGCATGGGAGGGCCTGGCATGGGCGGGCCGGGCGGGCCAATGGGAGGTCCGGGCCCCGGTCCGGGCGCGGGGATGGGTTCGCCCATGCCGATGAACGTGCCGGCGGCGTCCGGCGGAGTTCGTCCTGCCGGATACGATCAACCCTACATGCCCAACCACGCCTGGCCCAGCTACGCGGCGTATCCCAACTACGCGGCGGTGACTTATCCGCGTCAATACTCGCCGACGGCGTGGCCGTACATCGGTCCGTTCTATCCCTATCCCCAAGTCCCGCTCGGCTGGCGCAAGGTGACGCTGGAATGGGACGATGGCTGGTGGATGCTGAACTTCAAGGACTAACGTCGCTCGTCGAACAAGTCGCGTGTCTCGAAAGAGTTCGACGCCACGGCAAACGTAATTCCAAACGCCTCGGCGGAGATCCGCCGGGGCGTTTTTTTGTCCGCTCGCTCGCCGCAGACTAAAGACAAACGAAATGACGAAGAGCGCCGCGGCGAGCATCGCTCGAGCCCGGCCCTTTTTATCTCGCGACCGGAAAAAACCGCAAGTTCGATACAGTTTGACACGATAAACACCAGTGTGCGGGAGCAGAAAGCGCGCGAGCTGCGCGCGTCGTGCGCCCCGACCGACGCAAACACCAGTTCGACGCCGCGATCTGATTGGGATCCGGCGCCAGACTACTCACGCAGGCCGCAGGTGGTCTGCGACAGAAATCGCTGAACTTCGCGCGGACGAAAAGCTTAGGGGGTCTTCGGACAATGCTCGCTCCAACTTTCAAACGCTTGCTGCTCTTGGGACCGCTGGCGCCGATGTTCCTGTCGATGGGCTGCGCGTTCCCGTTTGCCACGCAGTACGGGCCCGTGGTCCATGTGCCGGCGCCAACGCCCGTTAGTCCCTACTATCAGAAACGGGAAGAAGACAAGTTCTGGATCAACGAGCGATATGCTCGCGTGCCGATCCTGGGCCCGATCACGTCGGGTAGCCCCGCAGTGGCGCTCGATCCGCCCAGCGAGGACGAAGTGATGCGCGCCTTGGAAAAGGCAAAACCGGTCTCGGGCAACGTGCCGCTGCTTTACGAGAAGCAACGGAACAACTGCCGCATGACGATCGAACCAATCGCCGATTACATCGACCCGGTCCGCGTTTACCCTCTGATCGGTCCCGCGCAGCTCCACCACGCCCACTACAAATGCACGATCTACTACAGCGAGACGACCAACAACGGTTGGCCGTTGCCCTACCGGACCGTGGATGAAGATTCGCGCGAAGTCGTCTACATCGACCATAACCACTTCCACATGGTGGGCAACGTCGATGAGGACGACCTGGCGATTCCTTAGCAAACCAGGCCGATGCTGGCGGGGGACAGATCGCAGCCAGCATCGGCCGAACGATTGAGACCTCTTTATCGGCCACGGTAGGGCTCGATTCCGCAGTTGCAGGCGCCATCCACCATGCGAGCTTCACCGTCCAGACTCTATTTGCGCTTGGCCGCGCTGGTTGTCTTTGCCTCGCTGGTGATCCCCGTCGTGCTGTCGCGCTCCAGCGTGGCGCAATCGCCAGTCCCCGCCCCGGCGGGGGCGAACGCTCCGGCGCAAGGCCAGGAACAATTCCCGGCGGCCGCCGCGCACGCGGGCCAGAAAAGCCTGCTGCAGATCATCAAAGCCGGCGGTCTGTTGATGATTCCGCTCGGCTGCTGCTCGTTCGTGGCGATGGTTTTCTGCTTCGAACGCGCGATCTCGCTGCGCAGAGGACGCGTAATTCCCAAACCATTCGTGAAGCGATTCTTTCATCAGCTTGAAGAAGAAGAACTCGATCGCGATCAGGCGCTCGCCTTGTGCGAGCAAAACGGCAGCCCGATCGCCCTGGTCTTGGCCCACGGCGTGCGAAAATGGGGCCGGCCGGCCGCCGAGATGGAACAAGCCCTGGTCGACGGCGGAGAGCGCGCGGTCAGCAATCTTCGTCGCTACCTGCGGGTGCTGAACGCGATCGCCACCATCTCGCCGCTTCTCGGACTGCAAGGGACGGTGTTCGGCATGATCCGTTCATTCAATGACATTGCCAGCAGCTCCGGCATGGGCCGACCCGAACTCTTGGCTGGCGGCATTGGCGAAGCGCTGATGACCACCGCCGCGGGCCTGACGGTCGCCATCCCGTCGCTGGTGGCTTACTTGTACTTTCTGGGACGAATCGATCGGCTGACGATCGATATCGACGCCTTGGGGCAGGAGTTGGTCGATGAGATTTCGGCCGAGGCACTCGCCGAAAACGCCAAGCCGCGCCCTGCGACGGTTTCGTCGCGTCGCGCCGCCTGAAGCGGCTCCCTGGGGAGCGCTCTCAGGAGGGCGCGATGGAGAACGCCATGCCACTCAAGACGCACGTCGATGAAATCCCGAATATCAACATGACGTCGATGATCGACATCGCGCTGTTGTTGACGATTTTTTTCATGGCGGCGACCAAATTCGCGGAGATGGACCGCAAGATCGAGCTGCAAGTGCCGCATGTGGCGGACCGGGGCGCATTGCCGGCCGCGTCGGAAAAGAAGACCGTCAACGTCTATCGCGACGGCGTCGTGACGCTTGACGGGATCACGGTTACGCTGGATGAATTGATCGCAAAATTAACCGACGCGCATCGCCACTCCGCCGCTCTGGGCGTCATGGTCCGCGGCGACGGCGCGGGTAATTTTCAACGCGTGGCCGAAGTCCTCAACGCCTGCAAGCAGGCCGGCGTGGCCGAGCTAGCCATCTCGGTCCAGGTCGACGCCGCAACGAGGTGAGCCGATGTGGGCGCTAGTCGACCGGATCGTCGCGCACGCGACAAGCATTGGCATGGTCGTGGCGCTCGTCTGGATCGGCGTGGCGCTGATCTTTATTTCATTGATTGTGTTGATGCGCACCAGTTGGGGCCATCAGCAGCCGCTGCGCAAGTGCATTGTGTTGTCGCTGATGGCGCATCTGTTGATCGCCGCCTACGCGACGACCGTCCATGTGATGACGCCTCCCTCGCCGGGAGACGGAACGATGATCCGAATCGGATCGATCGAGGGCGTGGGGGGCATGCCGGCGCCCCGGGCCGGATTGCCCGACGGCTCCCCCTGGGTCGAAGAGCGGCAGCCGACGGAAAGCGACGCGCCGGACTTCCTGGCCGAAGTCGCCGCGATCGACGCCGCGGTGGAAGAGCAGGCCGCCGTCGAAAAGATGCTCGCGGCGCAGCCGGCGCCTCTTGTAGAGCCGGTCGAAGCGGCCAAGGAAACAGAACCTGCGCCCTCTGAAACATCGGCCAAACCTGAGCCCCCTGAAAAAATCGCCGAAACTTCGCCCCCCGCGCCCGATTCGACGCCGCCGGCGCCCACTGAAACAAACGTCGCCGCCGCGGCCGGTCCCGCTACCACGACCTCATCGTCTGGCGCTGCGACCGGTCCCACGATTGCCGCAGCAGCAAGCGCAACTGCGGCGGCGGGCGCCAGCGCCGTTTCGCTCGGTAAGCCACACGTGACGCCGGAAATGTATCGTCAGAGATTTCGCGCAGATCGGCTGGGGCTGGTCGAAAGTATGGGAGGGAGCGCCAAGACCGAAGCCTCGGTCGTCGCCGCCCTGGCCTGGCTCTCCACACATCAAAGCGCCGATGGCCGCTGGGACGCGGACCAACATGGCGCCGGTCGAGAGACGCGGACCCGAGGTCAGGATCGCCAAAGCGCCGGCGCGAAGGCCGACACCGGTCTGACCGGTCTGGCTCTGTTGGCGATGCTCGGCGCGGGACACACGCACCAGACCGGCGCGCATGCCGAGGTCGTCCGTCGTGGCCTCGATTTTCTGATCGCCTCGCAAAAGCCCGACGGCAACCTGGCCGGCGACGCCGAGTTTTACGCCTTTATGTATTGCCACGGCATGGCGACGCTGGCCATCGCCGAGGCCTATGCCATGACCGGCGATCCACGCTTCGAACGTCCGCTGCGCCGCGCGCTGGGCTACACGCTTGCCGCGCAAAATCTCACGAGCGGGGGCTGGCGATATCAATCTCGCCAAGAGGGAGACACCAGTCTGCTGGGCTGGCAACTGATGTCACTCAAGAGCGCGCAACTGGGGGGCATTGCCATGCCCGAGCGGACTCGACAGGGAATGGTGCGGTTTCTGAACAGTGTGTCGAGCGGCGAACGTGGGGGATTGGCCAGTTATCTTCGGGGCGAGCGACCGTCGCGGCCGATGACCGCCGAAGCCCTGGTTTGCCGGCAGTTTCTCGACCTGCCGGTCAACGGGCTGGGAACGGAAGCCGGCGACTTTTTGATGGGAGATTTGCCAGGACAAGGTCCGGCGAACTTCTACTATTGGTACTACGGCACGTTGGCCACGTTTCAATTGCAGGGAGAGCATTGGCGGCGCTGGAATGACGCGGTCAGCAATGCTCTGACCCGAACGCAGCGGAGCGACGGCGATTCCACGGGGAGTTGGGACCCGGATGAGGTCTGGGGCGGGTATGGGGGTCGCGTATTTTCCACCTCGTTGGGGGCGCTTTGCCTGGAAGTCTATTATCGGTATTTGCCCCTGTATACGCAGACGGCAGGGCGGGAACGCCGTGCGCAATAGGCGCCTGGGACGGCCTGTTGTCGCCCGAATTCGGCTCCCCGGCCGCCATTTCGTTTGACTCCCCCAGGAGCGTCAGTAAAATTAGGGCAGTAGGGGATTTATGCCTACCTCTGCGCGACGAGGACTTTGCGATCCGGCGCGCAGGATGATTCGCCCGCCTCAGATTGGCCGCGGAGCGCGAGGACGCGCCCCCTGCAGCCCACCTGCCTTTTGAAAAGACGCTCTTATGCAACTTCTTGCGTTTGTGAATCCCTGGGAGTTGGCGGTCGTCGCGGTCGTCGCTTTGTTGCTATTTGGGACTCGTCTTCCCGGCGTTGCCCGTTCGCTGGGCAAGAGCATTACGGAGTTCAAGAAGGGTGTGAAGGGAATTGAGGACGACGCGGAAGAGGCTCCCAAGTTGCAGCGCTAGTTGCGCGTTGACGGAAGTGAACCAGTGCGCGTCCGCGGAGTAGCGGCGCGATAAGAACTCAATTGATTGCTGTGTGAGGTATACGCCATGTTTGGTCTGAATCCGATGGAATTGCTGATGATTGGCGGTCTGGCTGTGCTGTTGTTTGGCAGCCGACTTCCCAGTGTCGCGCGGTCGCTCGGCAAGAGCATGACCGAGTTCAAGAAAGGCCTGCACGGCATCGAGGAAGAAGCCAATCTATCTTCACGTCCTTCGACGCGAGTCAATTACGCTCCGGCCGACGATCGCGAAGAATCGACGGTGCAAAAATTCGAACCGCCGACGAGCGAGCCAAGCGTTAGCCAACAGACGGCCGATGAACGCGCCGAACGGCACGTCGAAGCGTAATTCGCCGCTGCGATCAGGCAGATATTTTACAACGCCGCGATTCATTCGCGGCGTTTTTTTGCGCACCTGCCCAGCAAGCTCGAAGAGAAGGGTGTTTGTTTTCGCCGCGCCCAGAGGGTACCCGGGGCCAGGATGAGGGTTTGATGCGCGTTCAGATTTTCTATTAAGGCCGCGTCGAAGTGCTGAGCGCCTTGTATGTTTCAACAGGGGAGGAAGATGCCCCATAAAAGCAAACGTCGGGCTTCGCGTAGTGAGAGTAGCGAAC
>DASXPZ010000452.1:0-1531 GCA_036493275.1 Pirellulales bacterium | reverse complement strand
CCCAGGATGCAGATCGATCGGCAACGCGAGCTGTTCAACCAGCCGCATCACGCATTGCAGGGCCATCAGCAGATCGCTGGTGGTCACGATGCCGCAGAGCCGCTTGGCGCAGACCACGGGCACGCAACTGATCCGCTTTGTGAGCAAGATCGTGATGACCGTGCGGACTGGCGTCTCGGGCGTGACGGTGATCGGATTGGCCGTCATGATGTCGGCGATGCACTTCCCGTGGCGCGCGTTGACGTCGCGATCGCTGACAATGCCCAGCAATTCGCCGCTTGCCGAACAAACCAGCAAGTGGCGGATCACGTTTTCGTTCATCAACGCTTTGATTTCGGCGAGATCGTCGTCGGGACTGCGGGTCAGCGGTTTTCGGGACATGACGTGCTTAACCATCATTTGCCCGTTCACCAGTTGCTGTTTCTCGGCCGAAAGGAACTGGAGGATTGCCTGGCGCTTGGCGACGAACTTGGCCTGCAGCTCCTGGGGCACGGGCATCGAATCGGGGCTCGCCGGAGCGGGAGGCTGCCGCTTGGCCCGGCGGCGGCTGATCCAGGACGCGGTCAACAACGGCACGACGGCGCAAGCGACGATCGCGGTCCAAACGGCCGGGCCGACGCCGGGAGCGTGAGCTTCCGTTGCCGCTGGACTCGAAGCCTGGGCAACTTCGGTCGGTTGTCCGGAACGCTGAGCGGCCGTTTGTTGAATGCCGTCGGCCGCTTTTGAGAAGGCGTTTCGCAGCGATCCGCCGAGAAAGAACCCCGCCGCCAGAACTGTCGCCACGACCAGGCCCAGGCAGACGGCGTATTCGACAACCGCGTTGGCGGATTGCTCGCGGCCGAAATCAGCCAACCACGATCGATTCTTGCTGGTACGCCCCATGCCGGCCCCTCGCCAAAACAGCGCCCGAAAACCTGCCCCAAAATGGGGTAGGCAATCATGCTTAGGTTGCCGGGAGGCGGGCGTCAAATCTGAAGTTTGCGGGTGCGAGTTTTCGCCCTGGATCGTTCGCCCAATCGGCAGAATCGGCCGCTCGATTCCAAATTCCACGATTAGTCTGGGAATGGCGGTCTTACTGCGGCGGTCATTCGTCGCGGTGAACCGCGCTGGGCGAAAACGCAGGAACGCAAACGGCGATATATTCGGCGCCGCCCGGCTCGGGAGTGCTGTACCGAACCCAGGTTCCTTTTTCCGCGACAATGACTTGGCCTGCGGCAACGCGATGCGTGCTCTCCTGCGTTTCGACCAGCAAGACGCCCCGCACGACGACCGTGAATTCGTCGAACTCGGGCGTTTGCCCTGGTTCGCCCCAGCCAGCCGGGCTGGTCATGCGGGCAATGCTGACGGACGACGTTGCCGAATTTACGCGGCCGATGAATTCTTCGATCGCCTTTGGCGGCTCGCCCGCGGCTTGGATACGGGTCGGGCCAGGGATGATGCGCACCATTGACGGCTCCTTCGCTTCTTGCTTAAGTCGAACAGATCGGCGACGTTGCCGTAGCATATCATGTCGCTAGATTGAATCGAGTGA
>DASXPZ010000451.1:0-5230 GCA_036493275.1 Pirellulales bacterium | reverse complement strand
TGCGATCGCTCATGACTTGGATTCCGGCTTACGCCGTGGGAAGTAGATTTTTTGCGGCAAGCGTTCCTCTTCCAGGCGTAGGCCAATGTCGTCGGAGTGAACGTCTGCGAGATCGGCGAGGCGCTTATCGAGTCCCAAGATGAAAAGGATCGTTGCGTAGATTCCCAGGGAGACCTCCGGAGCACCTTTCTCCACGCGGGCAAGCGTTGATCGACTGATCATGGCTCGCTGAGCCATCAGCGTCGTGGGGATTCGTCTGCGTTTGCGCGCATCGGCGATATCCTCACCCAGTTTTTTCAGGGTGCGTTGCACCGGCAGCGGCATGGATAGAAAGGAATTAGATTGCACTTATTGTCTCATATATGCTGCGGTAATTGCAATTACTGTATCATATATTGCACATTAATTCAAATCAATAACTTTCGGGTTATAGGCAGCGAGCTGGCCGAGCGGCCGTACTCTCACCGATTGGCTGACGCGTGCGGTGGCAGGCAAGAAAGCGTTATGCTGCGGCAGCGGCACGCGCCGATCCGTATTGCCGTGGGCTGCTGCGTTACGAGGACGATGATTACCGCGATCGCGGCGAACTGGCGAATGAGAGGGTTTCGTTTCCTATTCCAATGCGGTAACGCCACATAGCTCGACAAGTCTCCGGTAGGGAACGAATCGATCCGAACAACCGGACGGTCGGGATCGCAAATCTCTGGTCGCTCTTCACATACTCGTTGGGCTAGGGCGAAATCCGGCGCCGAGCAGAAAATCCAGCGTCCGCTTCTTTCAACCTGAAGACGGTTGTACGCCGCCACTTCGTCCGCTGATAATCCAACGCTTCGACAATCATCCGCTCCCAGGTGCCAAAAATACGTGTCGCCGTCAAGCTGCTCAGGAGAATTACTCGGCCGACTCGCCCATCGCCCGGCGGTTTCCACTCACAGCCGCCGACGCCGAGTTTTGATTCCGGCCAACTCGGTCGATTCCGAAGAGCGGTGGAAGGACTTCGCCCGGAATCAAGAAACATTTCGGTTGCTGCCATTTTTTTGTTCACGCGCCACGCCCAGAAGTAATGCGGGACTCGGACGCCGCGTCAGCCCGGCGGGATACGATGACGGGGCAGCCCAATTCGTCCGCCAACGGGTAAAGGGCCGCTTTTGTGAGCGGCATCACCACCAACGACGGCATCAACGAGGAAATCCGCCATGTTCAAGACCAAGAACGACCTTTCCGAGGGCACCCGCGTCAAAGCCATCGAGTTGCTCAACGCCCGGCTGGCCGACTGCATCGATCTGCAGACGCAGTGCAAGCAGGCCCACTGGAACGTCAAGGGTCCGGACTTCATCGCCCTGCACAAACTCTTCGATGAGGTCAACGAGTCGGTGGAGGAATACGTGGATGACATCGCCGAGCGGTCGGTGCAACTCGGCGGCGTGGCCGAGGGGACGGCCCGAATGGTGGTCAAGCGCTCGGCCCTGGCGGAATACCCGAAAGCGACCGATGGCCGGAGCCACGTCGAGGCGCTGTCGTCGGCGTTGGCGGCATTCGGCGCGGCGGCACGGAAGGGCATCGATCAAGCCAACGAATTGGGCGATGCGGACACGGCCGATCTATTCACCGAGGTCTCGCGGCATCGATAAGTGGCTGTGGTTCGTCGAGGCGCATTTGCAGGCGGAGCGATAGTCCCTTTCGAGGTGACAAGCATGAGTGCATCACTGAAGACAGCCATCGTCACCGGCGCTTCGCAGGGCATCGGCGCGGGGGTCGTCCGAGCGTTCGTCGAGCGCGAGTACAACGTCGTCGGCAATGCCCGGAAGATGAGCGAATCCAATGAGGTCGCGGCGTCCGACCGCGTCGCGCTCGTGGAGGGTGACATCGGCGACCCGGCCGTTGCCGCCCGGATCGTCGAGACGGCCCGAACGCGTTTCAAGTCGATCGACGTTCTCGTCAACAACGCCGGAATCTTCTTCACCAAGCCGTTCACGGATTACACGGCCGACGACTTCAAGAGGCTCGTTTCGACAAACCTCGGTGGGTTTCTTCACGTCACCCAGCTGGCCGTCAAGCAGATGTTGGAACAAAAGACCGGCGGGAGCATCGTCACGATTACGGCGGCGCTCGCGCGCAATCCGATCCGCGGCTTGACGGCGGCGGTGCCGATGATCACCAAGGGCGGCCTGGAAACGGTCACTCAACACCTCGCGATGGAATATGCGAAAGACGGCATTCGGGTGAATGCCGTCGCCCCGGGCGTCGTCGATACGCCCCTTGTCAGAGACAAACCAAAAGACGCCCTGCGGTCGCTCAACCCGATGGGCGTGATGTCGAACGTCAAGGACATCGCCGATGCGGTCATGTACTTGACGGACGCCGCGACAGTCACGGGTCAGATTCTGTACGTCGATGGCGGCGCCCATTTCGGGCACTGGTGATTGAACATTTCAGCATCCTGCTGACTTGGGGCGCGAAGCAGACCACTCTGAGAGCAATTCGCATTGGGTCTGGTGCTTGCCGGCTGCGCGCTTTGCGCAGCAAAAGGAGACGAGAAAGTGGACACGCGAGTTTTCGAGTTGCGGACATACACGGCCGCGCCGGGCAAGATTGACGAGTTGCACACCCGCTTTCGCGACCACACGTTGAAGCTCTTTGAGAAACATCACATGACGGTCATCGGGTTTTGGATGCCAGCGGACGAGCAACAGGCCAAACAACAACTGATGTACCTGCTTGCTTTCCCCAGCCAGGAAGCCGCCGCCAAAAGTTGGAAGGACTTTCAAGCTGACCCTGCCTGGAAGACTTTGAGGCAGACATCCGAGAAGAATGGCCCACTCGTCGAAAAGATCGATTCGGTCTTTCTGAAGCCAACGGATTATTCGGCACTCAAGTAACTCTTCAAATGATCACTCTGCCGCGACGTGGGCGCCTTTCTCGGCGACCGAGCGCTTCATAAAGAAGACGAGAAACACCAGCACGAAACCGATGGCGGCCGACACCCAGAACACATCGAAGTAAGACAGCGACAGCGCTTGCTGCGCGCGCGCATTGGCGAGCACTTGCAGCGTCATCTCGCGGGAGAGCGGGGCGTCGCCGGTTTGCGACAAAAAGAACTCTTGGCCACGGCGAAAGGCTTCCGTGACGGCCGGGTTGAACGGATCGAGCCGTTCGTTGAGCCGTAAGGTGTGGAATTGCTCGCGGCGTTCGACGATGGTCTGCGCGACGGAGGTGCCGACGCTGCCGCCCTCATTGCGCAATAGAGCCAAGAGCCCGACGGCCGCGCCACGCAGTGCCGGGGGGATGTGCATGAATGCGGCCACGTTGAGCGGAGCAAAGATCAGCGATAGCCCGGCGATCACGACCACCCGGGGCCAAACAATTTGCCACGGGCTGACGCTCAAGTTCAATTGCGAAAACCAATAATTGCCGGCCGCCAGGATCAGCAAGCCGGCCATCATGAGATAGCGAGCATCGACGCCGCGCGTGAGCAGAATCCCCACGAAAAAGAGAATCACAACGGAAAAAACGCCCGACGGCGATAACACCAGGCCCGACGTGGTCGCGTCGTAGCCGAAGAGCGATTGCAAGAGGCCGGGGATCGACGTCGTATTGGCGTACAGCACGCCGAACGCGCAAAAGATAATGACGCAGCAGACGCGAAAGTTGGGGTCTTTCAGTGTGCGGAAATTGATCAGCGGATTGGCGATCCGCAGTTCGCGGTAAATCAGTCCGCCAAGGCAGCCGACAAAAATAACTGCGAGCGATTGCACGCGCCAAAACGGATCGCCGAACCAATCCCACTCCTGGCCCTTGCTCAGCACGACCTCCCAGGCGGTCATCGTGACGGCGAGCAGACACAAGCCGAGCGTATCGAAACCTTGATGCTGGGCCCGCATCCGCGAGCGTTCCGCTTTCAAATACTCCGGGTCGCGCACGACGGCATGACAGAAGAAGAGCGCGAGCAGGCCGACGGGGACATTGAGATAGAAGATCCAGCGCCAGCCGTAATTATCCGTGATGAACCCGCCCAACGTCGGCCCGAAGACCGGGGCGAGCAGGGCGGCGATGCCGAAGACGGTCATCGCCGCCCCGGCCTTTTCTTTGGGAAACGCATCTAGCAGGATCGCCTGGCTCGACGGTTGCAATCCGCCGCCCGCCAACCCTTGCAGCACACGAAAGGCGATCAGAGCGCCGAGGCTCCGGGCCATGCCGCAGAGCGCCGACGCCAGCGTGAACATGGCGATCGAAAGCAGGAAGTAATTGCGCCGGCCCAGGCGGATCGCGAGCCAGCCGGAGATTGGCAGGATGATCGCATTGGCCGCGAGGTAACTCGTGATCACCCATTCGCTGTCAGTCACCGGGGCCGAGAGCCCGCCGGCGATGTAGCGGAGCGCGACGTTAGCGATCGTCGTATCCAACACCTCCATAAAGGTGGGGATGACGACAGCCGCGGCGACGAGCCACGGGCCGGCCGCGGGCCGCGCCACCGGAGCGAGCGCCGCGGTGCTCACGGCAGTTTCCCCGGGATCTCCGGCTTTGGCAGCGTCATGGGCGGCTGGAGGAATTTGCCCGCGTCCGGCCCGGTCGGCGCCTCTTTGATCAAGACTGCCGGTGTGACGGAGAGCCCGATAAAGAGGGGGATTTTGTCCGGGTCGTAGTCGAGCAAGTCGATGCGCACGGGCAGGCGCTGCACGACTTTCACGAAATTGCCGGTGGCGTTTTCGGCCGGCAGCAGCGCGAGCGTCGAGCCGGTGCCCATCGTGAAGCCGGAGATGCGGCCCTTGAACGATTGCCGGCTGCCGTACATATCGACGTCGAGATCGACGGGCTGGCCGATCCGCAGGTCGGCCAACTGCGTCTCTTTGAAATTGGCGTCCACCCAGATTTCGGTGAGCGAGCGGATCGCCATTAAGCTTTGGCCGACGACGACGTTATTGCCGGGATTGACGTTTCGCCGCGTGATCACGCCGTCGATCTCGGCGACGACGTCGCAATAGCGCAGGTTGAGGGCGGCCTGATCGAGGTTACGTTGGGCTTGGTACAGCTTCGACTCAGACTGTTTGACGGCCGGCGCATCCTTGAGCAGTTTCTCGTAGATGCGATCGACGTCGCCCTGCGGGTCGCGCTTGAAAAAGTCGGCGATCATCTCCTTCGGCGACATCTTGAATGAGTTCATGAGCCCGATCTGGGCGGCGGCTTGAATCAAATTCATCTGCGCTTGGCGAACGGTGGAAAATCGCTCATC
>DASXPZ010000450.1:0-20165 GCA_036493275.1 Pirellulales bacterium | reverse complement strand
TAGGTCCGTTCGTTTCCTTGGCAACCCGGAGCTAGTCCAATGATTCCACAGCTTTGGGCGATCGCGCCATCGTCTCGCTACCACATCGAGCAACGGCTGCGCCACATTGCAACCGTTGCCGATCGGCTGGCGCTGGCGTCGCGACAAGCCGCCAGCGGACCACCGCAAGGCGCCACGGCCATCGTTCCCATCATCGGAACCATCGGCCGCTGGCCAAGCTGGTGGACCGACACCAGCACGGCCGAGATTGGCGCCGCGTTTGATTCCGCCATTCGCTCATCAAGCGTGCAAAGGGTCGTGCTGCTGATTTCCTCGCCGGGCGGAACCGTCGATGGAGTGCCCGAGGTGGCCAACAAGATTTACCAGGCGCGAGGAGTGAAGCCCATCGAGGCCGTGGCCGATTCGCAAGCAGGTTCAGCCGCGTACTGGATTGCCAGTGCAGCCGACAGCGTGACAGTCGTACCGAGCGGAGCAGTTGGCAGTATCGGCGTCTATGCCCGACACGAAGACTGGAGCAAGGCGAATGCCCGCGTGGGAGTCGAGCCGACGTACATCAGCGCAGGCCCGTTCAAGATCGAGGGCAACCCCGACTCGCCATTATCGAACGATGCTCGCGCCGCCATCCAGGCCGACGTGAACACGATCTATGGGATGTTCACCAACGACGTGGCCAAGTTCCGAGGCGTGCGCCAAAGCACCGTCAAGACGGGCTACGGACAAGGGCGAATGCTATTGGGTCCGCAGGCCGTGGCCGCCGGGCTGGCCGATCGCGTAGGCACGCTCGACAGCGTGTTGGCCGCCGGCGCGAGCGGCAACCGAAACCGATTCGCCGCCAGTAGTCAGGACGACCTGGAGTTGCGCCGGCTGCGATGGGAGAACGAAAAACGCAAGGCGAAAACCGCCGCAGAGGATGAAATGGACGATGAGGAATTCAAAATCCGCATGAGAAACAGAATGCGACAAGCCCTTTCGAAATAGCAGGAGAGTTCCTTGCCGCGCTCGTCGCGCGGTCCATCGGTTAGGGGAACTGGTCGGGTGGTCAGCGTGCTTTCCACTCGACCAGTACCCCGGCGGATAAAACGATTTATCGCCTCGTTGGCGACTCCGCTGCGCGTTGGCACTCCGGCGGCGCGCGGCGGGTTTGAAACTTTGAGGGATTGAAAAGATGGTCATCCGCGTTTTTGTTTCCAACCTGCCCTACACCGTCACCCAAGACGACCTACGCGACGCCGCTGGCCAATTCGCCACGGTAACAACGGTTCACGTTCCGCAGGACGCCTCGACCGGCCGGAGCCGCGGGTTTGCGTTCCTGGGCTGCGAGACGGTCCGCGGTCAAGAGCGGATCATCGAGGGGCTGTCGGGTTATCGAATTGGCGGACGTGAGTTGCGGGCCGAGGCGGCGCAGGAACGACCGCGCAAAGAGGGCCAGGGGGCGGAAGCGCGGAGCCTTTATCAGTGACCGCCAGAAACGGTTCGCCAGGATCGAGTGCAAAAGATGTACGTGCGAATTAACCGACGCAGAGGCCGGCTTGAACGATTCTATTACACGAGCAAATGGGCCGCGCCCTTGAGGTGGTACTGTCGCCAGTGGTCGCAATTCCGAAGGCAAACCATCGTTCGCCGCGCTGCCAGAACAATTCAATTAGCGAACGAAGAACCAATAGATGCCAAATCCGATGAGGCCGAGAACTACGAACGGCGCCAGCAGGTTGAGGGCGCAGCCTACAGATGATCGCAGGGTAGGCGGCTCTGGGGGGCGATAACCAACATCGGGAAGCGCTGCGTAATCGTCCGGTTGTTGCCTCTGTAGGAAGTCCAAAACTGGTCCAAACGCCGCTTGCGATTGTTCGCGTGTCCCGTGGAAATACATCCGAGTGCCTCGACGCTTTGTTTTGTCCGGCTGCTTGGTTCGGCAATGTAGCAATTCAATTACCAGATCGCCTCCTTCGGGTAAACCGTTCAGTGCGAAGAGGGCTTTTTGAAAATGCTCATTGGCATGAAAGCCGCAAGATCCCCAGCGCAACCGCTCATCATCAAACGCGACATCGACCCATGTTACGTCAGCGCAGACATTTGCCTGTTGCATGCCAGACACTGCGCATCCGAAGGTACGAAAGGCTTTCGTCGTATTGATCGATTGCAGGAACTCCCCGAAGGCTGGCCATGACTTCGCCTCCGGCAATTCAGTGACGCGATCAGGGGACTTGCGCAGGTCGACATACCTGCCCTGAGAATCGCTGACATCGTGGTCGAACAAGAATGTCGTCGAAGATTTTGTGTCGTATTTGATCTTCATGGCAGCAGATTATGCCGCGCTGGAAACCCGCTCACCACCACCCGCGATTGACGAGAACTGGATGATTCAGCCAGTTGCCCGAAAACCGACGCTCTAGGATCGACGGAGACGAGCGCCGAGCCGGACGGGGAGTTAGGACAGGGGGCGAAAGTTGACAGCCAGGGGCCTGGTCCCACATACTTCGGTTCGACCAGCGTTCCGTAATGAGGCTTTAGAACCTCGCTTTGAACGGTATCGATGAGTCCCAAAACACCCCAACCCCGGCTAGCCGTGCGCAGTGTGGTAACACCTGCGCGGCGCTTTCAAGGCGCTTCTAAAGCGACTGGCCGGGGCTGGGGTTTTTTGCGCCCGCATTTAGCGGCGCGGGATGGGTGAGATCGTGATCGCAACAAGCAAGATTCGAGCCGTCGCTTATTACCGAATGAGCACGGACCGCCAAGACACTTCGATTGCCAGCCAGCGAAAGGAAGTGGAAGCCTACGCCAAGAAGCACGGCTACATGATCGCACGCGATTACATCGACGAAGGAATCAGCGGAGACGCCACAGAGAAGCGCAAGCAGTTTCAGCAGTTGATTGCCGACGCCGCGGGCCGGCGCGACTTCGACGCCATTCTCTGTTGGGACCAAGACCGTTTCGGGCGGTTCAATTCGATGGAGGCGGGATTCTACATTCACCCGCTGATGAAAGCCGGAGTGCATCTTGCAACCATCGCGCAGGGGCGTGTTGACTGGAACGACTTCGCGGGCCGGATGATTTTCAGCATTCAGCAAGAGGGCAAACACCAATATCTAATCGACCTGTCGCGCAACGCGAGCCGCGGACGCCGCGACCGATTCTTAGAGGGTAAATGGTCGGGCAAGCCCGCATACGGATACATCCTGGGGGCTGACGGCCATTTGGCGCTGGGGGACCCTTCGGAGATTGCAGTTGTCCAATCCATTTTCAGCATGCGCGTTGACGAAGGGATGGGGCAGGGCAGCATTGCCACGAGATTGAACGAGCAGGGCATTCGGGCGCCACGGGGCGGAACGTGGAACGTGCCAGCGGTCCGTAACATCCTCACCCGCGAGACCTACACCGGCGCCGTTACCCTGGGGATCGACCAGCGTGGTAAGTATTTCAGCATCGCCGGGGGCGAGGTCGAGCGAGTCACCGCCGGCATGGAAAAGCGCACGCCGCTGATTATCCCCAACTGTCACCCACCGATCATCGACCAAAAGACCTGGGAAGCTTGCGCGGCGATCACCACCCGAAGCATCAAAATAAAGTCGCACGCCCGAAACGGCAAAGAGGGCGCGCCCCTCGCCGGGCTGCTATTTTGCGGCCGATGCGGTTCGCCAATGTACGCCGTGGACTACCGCGGAGTGGGGCCCGGTTATCTGTGCGCCAAGAACCATACCCGTGGAGGCTGCGGACACTGCAAGGTACCGCAAGGCAAGGCGCTGGCACTGGTCGCCAGCATGATCCGTGAGAGAGTGCTTGGCGGGTCACTGGAGGCCCTGGAAGCCGCCATCGAGCGCCAGCTAGGCAGACGGTCACAACCGACCGACCTGCAAGCCCTACGCCAGCAGATCGCAGAGATTGACCGGAAGCTTGAGCAGGGGGCCGAGAGGCTGGTTTCCGTCGACGATTCGCTTGTGCCGGTCATCGAGCGGAAGCTGCTGGACTTAAAGGCACAGCGGAAGGCGATCGAGCGCGAACTGCAAGCCAAGCCAGCGAAGCCCCCCAGGACCGCCAGGGAGATTGCAGCCGATGTCTGGCGCCTCGACGAAGTTCTCCGCACGGGCAGCCCCCGCAAGGTCAGGCACGCCCTATCGCAGATCGTGAAGGGGATTACGCTCGACTTCGTGCCGGGCGCAAAGACCGGACGGGGGCAGCGTTACGACTTCACAGGGGGCCGGATGGAGCTATTACCAAAAGAGGGACAGTCGCCCCGGCGGCGGCGATCGTGATCGCGCGTTTCGCCATTTCCTGTCCGCGGACGTCGGCGAAGTCGACGTCGTAATGCGCGAGCGAGTTGAACAGTTCGTCGATGCGCGGAGGCGTTGGTTCGATGTCGATTAGTCCGGCAAAAAAGGCAACGGCTTGTGAGAGGCTAGAAATAGGGATGACGTCGATCCCTTCGACAACGGCCGCCTCGGCCGCGCTCTCGGCTGGGACCAGGATGCCGGCCAGGCCAATCTCTCGGGCGGCTGCCATCGCGATCGACAATGCGCCGCGCGTCGGGCGCGTGGCTCCATCAAGCGCTAACTCGCCAATCACGGCGTAGCGCGACAGTCGTTCGGTTCCAATTTCGAGCTGGCCACTGCCGGCTAAAATGCCCAAGCAAATTGGCAGATCGAATGAGGCGGCCTGCTTGGGGAGCTCGGCCGGGGCAAGATTAATGACGACTCTATTTTGCGGCCGCATGAAACCCGAGTTGACGAGCGCACGCTCGACGCGATGCGTGCTCTCTTTGACGGCGGCTTCAGGCAGCCCCACCAGGACCGTCTTCGGAAGCGCGCCGTCGGAAACGTCGACTTCGACCTCGACCGGCACGGCGTCGATCCCGACGAGCGAAAAGGTCCGCAATTTGGCAAGCATGCGGCGGGCTGCCCCCGGGGGTTGATGTCAAAAAAGAATGGGCCAGCTGACAATCGGCCGCAAGTGGGTGAATGGACGTTCAGTGAGCATTCTCCGCCACGCGCTGGAGTGCTGCAAGCATACGTAGCTAAGCTGCCGATGGTAGCGGCCAATGGCAGCGGCAATCCGAGACGACTGGAGATCAAGCGTGAGGCAACGCCCCCCTTTGGAGCCGGCCTTCAGCCTTCACCTTCGACGACGGCCTCGGGTCGTCCTCATCGGCCGAGGGAAGGAGCCACGCAGTCGGTCGAAACGACCGGCAAGCCACGCACATAATGACATACAGGGTGCTCCGATCCCCCCGAGAGTGCCGTCTTAGGAGCCCACGCAAAGATGGGTGGCAGATAAAAAATACAATAGCCAAGGTGTCCAAGCGAGGCAGAGAACTCCGCAATAAATAAGTTCATTTGGGTTGAATGGTTAATTTGAGTAGAATGGAAAACATCTTCCCAAGGGGAAAGAGCTAATTTTTTTTCCAAGGACGACGTTGACTGTTGGGCATTTGGCGCCGATTAAGTCGAAAGTTGTTTGAAAGAGAATAGCCTGCGTGGTAACCTTTTTTAGCCGGTTATCTTACCGCAGGACAAAATCGCCCTGCCGACCGGCCCTGCGGATGGCTCTTTGATGCCTCCCTCGACCAGAAAAGTCGGGTTTTGGGGTGAAGAGCAAGGCGGGCCGGCGCTTGCGACGTGGCCTGTGCAACCTTACACGGAGTTCTGAGCTTTCCGAATGCTGGGGTTGTTCGAGTGTTCGGGCTTTTAAAGACGAGCTCGAATGCTAGCAAGCTTCAAGCTGCGGCTTGTCGAATACCTTCCAGACGTACACCTACCTACCTGCACGATCTTCCAGATCGAATCGGACCCCGAGCGAGTGAACAGCGCGAGGCAGGGACCGGGCATTGTCACAAATCGCACGATAGCAAGAAGCTGAGAACTTTACTGAGACGCGATTCCTGGTCGATGGATGGCTACTGCTCGTGCTGCCTAATCACGCGCCGTCTGCCGATGGGCCGACACGATGTCTGTTTGTAATGGGCCAGCATGTGGCGAGGCGTGTTTGTAGCGGAGAAATGGATTTTTTGGAACTAGTTTATTTGAAACTGGTTAAGCGAATGTTTTGTTGCCTTTAGCGGGAGTCGATCAGCAGTGCTTGACCTATCGCGTGGATCGTTCTTCGGGCCGTATAACCTTGTCGATTTGCTGAGGCATCGGGCGACCCATATGGGGAGCCAGACCGCCTTCGCATTTCTGAACGACGGTGAGAGCGATGAGATCTCGATTTCCTACGCTGAGTTAGACCGTCAGGCTCGCGCCATTGCGGCCTGGTTGCAGGCGCACGGTTTTCAGGGGCAACGGGCGATGCTGTTGTATCCGCCTGGCCTGGAATTCATTTCCGCTTTTTTTGGGTGCTTGTACGCCGGTGTGGTGGCGGTCCCCGCCTATCCGCCGCGGATGAACCGTTCGCTGGCTCGCATCCAGGCGATTGCCGCCGATTGCGATGCGCGGATTGCCCTGACGACTGCTTCCGTGCTGGAGCGTGTGCAGCCGCAGCTTAGCCAGACTCGCGGTTTGATCAATGTTCGTTGGCGCGCCACCGATCATGCGCAAGAAGGACAGGAGGGGATCGAAGCCAGTTGGGAATACCCAGAACTGGGCCCCGGCACGCTGGCGTTTCTCCAATACACGTCCGGGTCGACTGGCAAGCCGAAGGGCGTGATGCTCACGCATGGCAACCTGATGCACAATTCAGGGCTGATCGACCATTTATTCGAGCAGAGCCACCGCACGGGCGGCGCCGTGTTCTGGTTGCCCAGCTATCACGACATGGGTCTGATCGGCGGCATTTTGCAACCGATCTTTATGAGCCGACCGAACGTGTTGATGTCGCCAGTGGCCTTTTTGCAGCGGCCGGTGCGCTGGTTGGACGCTATTTCGCGTTATCGCGCGAACATCGCCGGAGGGCCCAACTTTGCTTACGACCTATGCGTGCGAAAGACGACGCCCGAACAGCGGGAAGCCCTCGACCTGAGCTCCTGGAAGTTGGCTTTCAGCGGCGCCGAGCCAATTCGCGCAGAGACGCTCGACCGGTTTGTGGAGGCGTTTGGTCCCGCCGGCTTCCGACGGGAGAGCTTCTACCCCTGCTATGGTTTGGCCGAGGCTACGCTCATCGTCTCGGGCGGATTTAACAACATCGCTCCGATCGTTCGTAATTATGAGTCGCACAGTCTGGAGACGGGGGTTGTTCACCCAGCCAGTGACGATTCGGGGCGCCGGCTAGTTAGCTCCGGCCAGGTTCCGCCGGATCAGCAGATTGTGATTGTCGACGCGGAAACCCTGATCCCTTGTCCGGAGCGCAAGATCGGCGAGGTCTGGGTCAAAGGCCCCAGCATCGCGCAAGGATATTGGAATCGTCCGGAAGAGACCGAGCAGGTCTTCCGCGGCCATTTGGCCGACGGCAGCAATCATGGTCCGTTCCTTCGCACCGGCGATCTGGGATTCTTCGACGGCGGCGAGCTGTTTATCACGGGCCGACTGAAGGATCTGATTATCGTTCGCGGCCTGAATCATTATCCGCAAGATATTGAGCTGACGGTCGAGAAGGCGCACAGCGGCGTCCGACCGAGTTGCGTTGCGGCGTTTGCGATCGAAGACCAGGACTCGACCCGCGTGGCGATCATCGCCGAGATCGAGCGCCGCCAGCGGACTGAACTGGATGACATTCTGCAGGCCATCCGGCGCGACGTCGCTCGCGAACACGAATTGCTGGTGGACTTCGTGGTGCTGGTCAAGCAAGGCGCCATCCCCAAGACTTCGAGCGGAAAGATTCAGCGGCACGCGTGTCGCGCGGCGCTGACCGGTGGCACGCTGGAAGTGTTGGCCGGTTGGGAAACCGTCAGCGCCGACAGTTTGGCTGCCGAAGAGGCGAACGGAGAGACCGGCGAGAATTACGCCAGCGACTCATTCAACGGTCGCCGTGGCAAAAACGGCGTGTCTCGCGTCAACGGCGCGGTGCGCGGCGGAAGTTTGCCCCTCAACGGCAACCAAGAGAATGGCGCCCCCATCTTCGGCCCGCTTTCCAATGGACCTTACGCGAATGGCAATGGAAACGGCAGCCATACGAACGGTAATGGTCACTCGAATGGCCATGCCAATGGTCATGCCAACGGCAACGGTCACAAGTCGAACGGCGACCGCAGTTCGAGCGCGGAGCAGCGGCCGACGGACGCCGCGGGCCCTGCATCGTCACTGAATAAGGCCCAGGCCGTGATGGCCGAGGTCCGCCGGATTGGCAAGGAGCGGGCCGCCGCAGTGTCGCTTGATTCCAACATCGGCGACCTGGGGCTCGACTCACTGGAACGGATGGAGATCCTCGCTGCGCTCGAGGAGCGCTTTGGTGGCCGTTTCCCGGAAGACGTTCTGCCCGAGCTTGAAACCTGTCGCCAGGTGCTGGAGGCCGCTGAGGTCTATCTCGGTAGTGGCGCCAAACGCGAACGCAAAGCACCGGCCGAAGTTCCCTCCGCAAACTACCGGTTCGATAAGCTGCCCGAGTATCTCAAGCTGAAAGAGAGCCTGAATCTCCTGGACGAAGTCGGCCTGACGAATCCGTTCTTCCATCTGCACGACAGTGTGGCGGGAGACACCACGGTGGTCTCCGGCCGCGAGTTGATCAACTTCTCCAGCTTCAATTACATCAGCATGTCGGGCGATCCGGCCGTGGCTCAGGCGGCCAAGGACGCGATCGATCAATACGGCACCTCGGTTTCGGCCAGCCGGTTGGTTTCGGGCAATAAGGTCTTGCATCGAGACCTGGAGTTGGCGATCGCCGACATGATCGGCGCGGAAGACTCCATCATTTTCGTCAGCGGCCACGGCACGAACGAAACCGTGATCGGCCACCTGTTTGGACCAGGCGATCTGATCCTTCACGACGCGCTGGCTCACAACAGCATTGTGCAAGGAAGCATTCTCTCGGGCGCCAGACGTCGTCCTTTCCCGCATAACGATTGGCGCGCCCTAGACCGCCTGTTGACGGATCTTCGCGGCGAATATCGTCGCGTGCTGATCGCCATCGAAGGCGTCTACAGCATGGACGGCGACATTCCGGACCTGCCGCGTTTCATTGAAATCAAGAAGCGGCACAAGTCGTTTTTATTGATCGACGAAGCGCACTCGGTCGGCGTCCTCGGTCGGCGCGGACGAGGCATTGGCGAATACTTCGATGTGCATCCCACCGACGTCGATCTTTGGATGGGAACGCTCAGCAAGGCCTTGGGGAGCTCGGGCGGATACGTCGCCGGTTGCAAGGAGTTGATCGAATACTTGAAATACACCGCCCCGGGCTTTGTGTTCAGTTGCGGCATTCCTCCGTCGAACACGGCCGCCGCCTTGGCCGCTATTCAGCTTCTGGAAGAGGAGCCCGAACGTGTCGCTAATCTGCGCGATCGAGCCAAGCTGTTCCTGACGCTGGCCAAGCAACGCGGCTTGAATACCGGAACCAGCAAAGACTCGCCCGTCGTGCCGATTATCTTGGGTAACTCGCATCTCTGCCTGGCGGTATCACAAGCACTCGGGAAGCGTGGGGTTAACGCGATGCCCATTTTGCACCCGGCCGTCGAGGAGAAAGCCGCTCGCTTGCGGTTCTTCATCAACTCGAACCACACCGAAGAGCAGATCCGGTACACCATCGAAGTCCTGGCCGAGGAACTGGCGAAAGTCAGTCCCGCCTTCCGCGACCCGACGCTGCAAATCCCGACGGCCCTCGCCGTGGTTGAAGGCGAGGAGGCGTCTGGCGGGCAGGAAGCGTTTCATCGATCTTCGTTAAACGCAGGCTGATTCCGCGAGTGGCGCGGATGGACTGGCCTTGCGCGCGAAGGCATGTTGGCGAATCAATAGTCCGGCTAACTGAGCTTGCTACTGCGCACGCGGGTGAGCGCACGTCGGTTACTCCTACTCCGGCGTCTTCGGCAGGTCGAGCAATTCCATGCCGGCGTTGCGGCCATCGGTCGATTCGTAGCGATGGGCGCTGTCGTGATCCGTTCCGGACAGGGCGAAATTCTCCGGTCGTAGCGCGCTTGCCGCGCGGTCGGCCGCCGGCAGATGCTGCCAAACGGCTTCGGACGGATCGAGGAGCGTATCTCCTTTCCCCCATCGCGCCTGCCAGGAACTGGCCGCCAGCGAGCGGGGAACCGTGGGATTCGACAGGTCAACCAGCTTCCAGAAAGTGGAAAAGCCCTGGCAGAAATTGCGATCGCCCGACCAGGTGAATTGCGATTCCAACACGCTGACGCGTTGCGGACCCATCTGCTCGATTAATGGCGCGTCGCGCGTCACGAGAATGCTGTTGTCGCATTTCGCTTCGGTGGCAAGTTGATAGGGGGCGTCGTTGGTGGCGGTCAGACGCACCAGCCCGCCGCGGACAATAGCCGTGACGTGGCTTAGGCTGATTTGATTTCGCTGACCCGCCGGCGCGGCGCTGGCGGCGCCGGTCCCTTGCAACAGGGGACCTGTGGTGGACAGAAAGCCGTTCTTCCACTGGAGCGACAGCGGTTGCATATCGGCTGTCCGCACCAAGGCGGCCTCGCCGCGCGCCACGCAGTCAATCAGTTCCAATTCCACGGGATGTACCGGCGCTGGCTCGGTCATCCGCATCGACTCCGAGCCAGGGGCCGCCTTGAGTTGGAAGATCGCCACGTTGGCGAAATAGTCGTGCCCCGTGTCCGTGGCGTTGCGTACGGTTAGCGTGCATTTCTCCAGGCGGAGTTCCTCGGCGCGACGTAGTTCGACCAATGACCAGCCTTCGGCAGGCGCATCGCGCGGGATGTCGAGTTCGAGCCCGAGATTTACCAGATTCAGCCGTCCGCCGGCCAGCGAGATCATACTAGGGGCGCCGACGCCCGCGGCGCCGACGCGCGTGGGCCGGAAGCGCACTACCGGGCGGTGTCCGCCGGCGGCGCGGATCGTCAATTTCAGGTTCGTCAACTCGATCGGTTCTTCGTCGCGCCGACCGGTGTATTGCAACTCGATCACGTCGTTGTTCTTGGCGCTCGCGCAGGCCGCCTTCAGATTGGCGAACTGCCGTCGATCCGCGCCGGCGGCCCCGACAATCGATACGCCACCTGTCGCGACTGGGCGTTCGTTCTCCGCGCCAGTCGCTGCTTGCCCCGTCGCCGAATCGTTGCCAGCGCGAGGAATCGGATCGGCCGTCCCCGCAGGCCCACTCAAGGTGGCGCCAATTCCCGTTGAGCTAGTCTCGATGGTCTCAGCCCCAATGGCGCCAACACGGCCGTTATCAGCGGCCGTAATCACCGAGAGTTCGGCCGAGAGGTCTCGCCCGGCGCTGATACCCCCGGAGACGTCGGGCTCGCTCAGCTTGGCCCCGCCGGCTGCCGGGACGCCGCGATTTCCGTCGGGGTTGGCCCGCAACCGCTCTAAATCGAGCCATGAAGCCCCGCCTGGCGACGGGCGCGTTGTCGGCGAGCCTGGGCCTGTTGGCTCCGCGTTCGATCCTGAGGATCCCAAGGGGCCCAATCCGCTGGCGCTGTTTTTCGGATTTCCGCTGGTTGAAGGGGTCGGGGTCGAAGGATCAGCGGAATTCTGCCCGCCGTCTGTCGCCGCTCCCGCGCCTTGATCGACGCTGCCAGTTTTCGAGGACGGGGCGCTAGGTGTTTTTGCGCCAGGGGACCGTTCGTTCGAACGGCCTTTTGGAGTGGCTGATTCGGCGTTCCCGCGAGCCGAGGGCTTGCCGGGCGACAGCGCCACCGATTCGGCCCCGCGACGCCCGGCCGCGTCGAACCAAGCCAGCCCCAGCGCGATCAGCAGCAGCGCCGCCACCGGCGCGGCCCAGGGGAGATGTCGTTCCCACCAGGGGCTGTCCTCTCCTCGTCGCGCCAGCCAGAACTGACTCGAAGAGACGGGGCGCAGGTCGAGGCGTTCCGCCAGGATCAACAACTCCCCGATCAATTCCGAAGGTTGCTGGAAACGCTTGCGCGGATCTTTGGCCATTAATCGCGACATCAGCGTCACGACTTCCTGCGGCAGGTCGTCGTTGTATTGCCGCGGATCGGGGGCGTCGTCGCCCTGATGTTGCAACAGCTTCTGCAACACGGTTCCATGAGGGAAAGGCGGGCGACCGGTCAGCATGTAGTACAACGTGCAACCAAGCGAGTACATATCGCTGCGGACGTCCGCCGTGCGTGGATCGCGAGCCTGTTCCGGCGAAATGTAATCGAACGTTCCCAGCGTGACGCCGCTGGCGGTCAAATCTTCTTCCGCGCTCTTGACGTGGACGCGGGCCAAACCCATGTCGACCAGTTTCGCGCGGCCCTCTTCGGTCACGATGATATTCGACGGCTTGATATCGCGATGGACCACGTTGCGCTGACTGGCGTGCGCAAGCGCCTCGGCGATTTGCAGCGTGTAACTGATCGCGTCGGCCAGCGGCAAGGAACCCTCGCGATCCGTTAGGTCGCGAATGTTCGAACCGTGGATGAACTCGAAGACGATGAAGTTCAGCCCTTGGTCTTCGCCGACATAGTAGACGCGGGCAATATTATGATGATCGAGCCGTGCGGCGGATTGCGCTTCGACCTGGAAACGGCGGCGGGTTTCGTCGTCGGCCCCTTGCGAGCGCGAGAGGACTTTCAGCGCCACTTCGCGATCAAGCATGGTGTCTCGCGCGCGAAACACGGCGCCCATGCCACCGCCGCCGACGAATTCCAACAGCTCGAAATGTCCGAGTAGGTCTCCCGCCAGCAGCTTGGCCAGCTCCTGCGGTTGCGGCTGGAGTGCTCGCCCGGCCGGCGAGGCGTCGGCCGGGCGATCGCGGATCACGGTTTTGTCGTCCGAAGCGTCTTTCGGGATTTCCTTTCGGCCCGGCCTGCCGGGTGACGCGGACGAACCGCTACCGGCCGGCGGCGTGGCCCCGGGCTGAAGTCGCGCTTTGCTAGATCCCGACTGACTCATGCAGTTGCCGTCCTGACACGAAGCAATGCCAGCAAGCCATTGCCAGCGAGACAGTTTCCGACCGGGTTAGCGAACGCCTTACCGGCCGACAGGTGTGGACGAAGGTCCGAATGGACTGGGTGAACGCCGTGGGGCGACCCAAGGGTTTATGATAGTTCATCCCGATGGCCAAGGTCAAAAGAAATATGGGGCCCCGCCCCGGCGGTTCTCGAGTGTGAGCGTCTGGATTGTGGGTGGAAAATGCGGCCGGTTGGTAAGCTGTGGGCTGGGTTTGCCTATTTTCCAGTTGTCGGAGATGGAATCATGGATCGGCCACGACGCGTTGGGATCGAGTTGAATGCGGAGGAACTGCGGATTTACGAGCGGTTGGAGCCGCTGTTCGAGCAAGAGCGGCTGCGGATGGCGCGAGCCTTGGCCAACGGACCGCTCTTCGGTCAGAAGGAATTCGAGCTTCGCGACCAGGTGCATGGCCTGGGAGCCAAGGCCCTGGAGGCGGCCGACGACGAGCGGCAAAAAAAAGGGCGGGCACGAGGGAGCTAGCTTCGTCTGTCCCCCTTGCCGCCGAGATGCGCGGTTCGTCGAGCGTCGCGGCAAATGGTGTCAGAGTTTGTTGGGCACGATTCGCCTAACGCGTTGCTACTACCATTGCCGCGGCTGTGGAAAGGGACACGTTCCTTGGGATCATGAGTTGGGCTTGGGCGTGGCCACGCTTACGCCGGCCGCCAGCGAAGTGGCCAGCATCGCCGGCGTGCAGGCCAGCTTCGCACAGTCGGCGGAAGTCACGCTGCAAAAACTCTGCGGGCTGCGGCTGAGTGAATCGACCGTCGAACGCGTTACCGAATCGGCCGGCGAACGCTTGGGGAAATTGCTCGAACACAAAGTTACGTTCGGCGAAGGCAAGCCTTGGGCCTGGCAGCGCGACGCGCGCGGCAAAACCTGCGCCTATGTCGGCCTGGACGCCACGGGCGTGCGTCAGCAGGGCGAAAATGCGACGCGCGCCGAGGGCCGCATGGCCTACGTGGGCCTGCTCTACAACCCGCGCAGCAAGCACGACGTCATTCCGCCGGAACGTCATCAAGTGCGGTTTTTAGCGGGCTTTTACGAGTTGGACGAGTTAGGGCTGCAACTGCGTCGCCAAGCGGCGCAGGTCGGCTGGGACGAGGCGGAACAACAGATCGCGATCTCCGACGGCGGCAGTGGCCTGGAAAATTTCTTTCGCAAAAACTTCCCCCTGGCCGAGTGCATCCTCGACTTCTGGCATGCGAAAGAACATCTCGTCGAACTCAGCAAAGCGCTCTGGCCCAACGACGAGACGGAGCGCGAGGCGCACGGCGAATGCGTGCAATACTTCCGGAATCATCAACATCAGATGGACTATCCGCGCTACCTGGCCAACGGCTGGCAGATCGGCTCCGGCCCCGTCGAGAGCGCGTGTAAAACCGTGGTGGCCAATCGACTCAAGGGAAGCGGCATGCGCTGGGGCGAGGACGGCTCCGACGCCGTCTGCCACCTCCGCGCGCTGTACCTCAGCCAGCCAGGCCAGTGGGAATCCTTCTGGAAAACTTACCCAAACTAACCACAATCGTGACGCTCACACACTGTTCTCGATGGTTCATTGCTTCATCTCCTCTCGAAGCACTGTAATCATACTAGGCCAATAATCCGTTCACCACGTTCCCGTGGACGTCGGTCAGGCGGAAGTCTCGGCCTTGGAAACGGTAGGTCAGTCGCGTGTGGTCGATGCCCAGGCAGTGGAGCATCGTCGCGTTGAGATCGTGGATGTGGACCGGGTCTTTCACGACGTTGTAGCAATGGTCATCGGTGTCGCCGTAGGTGATTCCTCCTTTGACGCCGCCGCCGGCTAGCCACAGGCTGAACGCGCGGCCGTGGTGGTCTCGCCCATAATTGTCTTTGGTGAGCGCCCCCTGGCTGTAAACGGTGCGGCCGAACTCCCCTCCCCAGATCACCAGCGTGTCGTCGAGCAGTCCGCGGGCTTTCAGATCGGCCACCAGCGCCGCGCTCGGCTGGTCGACGTCTTTGCACTGCCCGCGAATCTGCTTGGGCAGATTGCCGTGCTGATCCCAACCGCGGTGCATCAATTGCACGAAGCGCACGCCGCGCTCGACCATGCGGCGGGCGAGCAAGCAGTTGCGGGCAAAGCCGCCGTCGGTCCCTTTGTCGTCGAGACCATACGCGTCGAGCACGTGCTGCGGCTCGTCTGCGAAGTTGGTGAGATCGGGCACAGAACTTTGCATGCGGAAGGCCATCTCATACTGAGCGATCCGCGTCTGAATCTCGGGATCGGCAATCTGCTGCGCCGCCAGCTCGTTCAATTCTCCCACCCCGTCGAGCATTCGCCGCCGCATGGCCTGGTCGATGCCGGGCGGATTCGAGAGGTAGAGCACCGGGTCCTGGCCCGATCGGAAACGGACCCCTTGGTGCTGCGTGGGGATGAACCCACTCCCCCAGAGCCGCGAAAAGAGCGGTTGGTCGGTCTTGTTGCCGCTCCCTTGCGAGATCATCACCACGAACGCCGGCAGGTTCTGGTTCTCGCTCCCCAGGCCGTAGCTGAGCCACGAGCCGAGGCTGGGGCGGCCCGGCTGCTGCGCGCCGGTTTGAATGTAAGTGGTCGCCGGGTCGTGGTTGATCGCCTCGGTGTTCAGCGAGTTGATAATCGCGATATCGTCAACAATTTTAGCCGTGTTCGGCAGCAACTCGCTCAGCCACGCGCCGCATTTGCCATGCTGGCGGAATTCGAACATCGGCGCCACGCACGGGAACGATTTCTGGCCCGACGTCATGCCGGTGATTCGTTGTCCCATCCGAATGCTGGCCGGCAACTCCTGGCCGTGATACGCCTTCAGCCCCGGCTTGTAATTGAACAAGTCGATCGACGAAGGCCCGCCTGACATGAACAGAAAAATCACCTGCTTCGCCTTGGGGGCGAAGTGCAAGACCTTGAGCGCGCCGGCCGTGGCCAACTGACTCTCCGGCGCGCTACTCGTGGCGCCAAAGAGTTGCGGATTCATTAGCGAGGCGAGCGCCGCGGCGCCGATGCCTGTCGCCGAGCGGCTGAAGAAATGTCGCCGCGTCAGTAGTAGCTCACGCATCTCTAGCGGGTTCATCCGTCGACTCCAAAATCGTCAAGGGTGCTTTCCAGTTGCCCAGGCCGTCTACCCTTTGCTTACGGTTTCGTCCAAATTCAAGATCATGTTTGCCACCGTGGCCCAGGCGGCCAGATCGGCGGCGTCGAGCTTTTCGTTTCGCGGACTCTCGCCCACGGCCAGCAGCTTCTCGGCCGCGGCGGGATTCGCTCGATAGGCGGCCAGTTGCTGCTCATAGGCGCGGCGCAACACGGCCGTTTCTCGCTCGTTCGGACGGCGGGCCGTGGCCAGGCGAAACGCCAGCGCGATTCGTTCGTCGACGTCGGCCGGCGCCTCGGTCATGATCCGCTCGGCCAGTTTGCGAGCCGCCTCGATATAGGTCGGGTCGTTCAGCAGCACCAGCGCTTGCAGCGGCGTGTTGGTCGTCGAACGCCGCACGAGGCAGGTCTCGCGATCAGGAGCGTCGAACGTGATCAACGTCGGCGGGGGCGAAGTCCGCTTCCAAAACGTATACATCGTCCGGCGATAGAGGTCCGGCCCATGGCTCTGCGTGTACGATTGCGCCGTCCAGTTCTTGCCGTCGTCGCGATAGGAGAGCTCTTCCCATAGTCCGGGAGGTTGATAGGGAGAAACGCTGGAGCCGCCGATCTGGTCATTCAATAACCCCGAGACGGCCAAGGCCTGATCGCGAATAAATTCAGCGTGCAACCGCGGGCGCGGCGCGCGGGCCAGCCAGCGGTTCTCCGGGTCGCGCGAGCGCAATTCCGGTCGCGCATGCGACGCCTGCCGATACGCGGCGCTGGTCACGATCTGTCGGCAGAGGGCTTTTACGTCCCACGTGCCCGAGGCGCCGCTCCCGTTCGAGGTCGGCGTGGGGGCAACGAACTCAGTAGCTAGCCAGTCGAGCAGCTCCGGATGGCTGGGTAACTCTCCTTGCGAGCCGAAATCTTCCGAGGTTTTGACCAATCCCATGCCGAAAAACATCTGCCAATAGCGGTTCA
Organism: Pirellulales bacterium; assembly: GCA_036493275.1. Classification (GTDB taxonomy): domain Bacteria; phylum Planctomycetota; class Planctomycetia; order Pirellulales; family JACPPG01; genus JACPPG01. The sequence continues at coordinate 3,179 of DASXPZ010000450.1, read as the reverse complement.
CCGCCACGCGGGCCACAAGCGGATTTCCCGGATCGACCAACCAGCGGGCCAGGCCGAGGCGATTGGCCGGGGCGCCCTCAGGAAGTTGCGGCAAGCTGCCAGGGACGCCGGCGGAGACCTTTTCGCCGCGCTGGTCATATTGTCCGCGCACCAGCATGAAGGTTTCTCGCGGCGACTCCATCTCTTGCATCACCATCGCGGTGGGAATCGATTTCTCGAATTCCATCCGGTCGTTTTTCAATCCAAGGAGTTGCGTGTTCTTCAATTTGATCTGTGGTGAAATCTGCTCGCGATAGAACTTGCGCAGCTCGGCGCGCTCCGCCGCGCTACGGTCCGCCGAAGCGATGGCCAGCAGCTTCCGCACGTCGGGCGGCAGGACGCCCGGTTCGATCGGCTGCGCAGCGTCGGTGACTGAGAGGCGAAAGCGGCCAATCTGATGCTCGGCGAATTTTGAATGGAAATCGAGCGTGATCACGACGCGCCGTCCCGCTTCGGCCGCCAGCGGTTGTTCTGAACGGAATACGGCTATGTGCGATTTGCCGACCTCGGGCAGGATCGCCCAGCCAGTCTCTTTCCGTTTGTCGATCGCCTGATCGATGGGAAACTGCTCCTGGCTGAAATCAGCCCACGCGCTCGCCAGCTTAACGGCCTGCGGCTTGGAATCGGCGGTCCCGGCCGTTGTCGCCAGTTTCACGTCGGTCAGGACGAAGTTGCCATTGTGAGAGCGGCCTGGTCCTTTGACCGGTAAACTGTCGTCGGCCAGCGCTTCGAGGCGAATGGCGGTGATCGGCGCGGATGCCTCGGCGATGAACGTGTAGGTCTCGGTCGCGGGGTTGGCGCCGGTGACCAGGATGGCGCCGTCCTCCTGCTTCTGGAGCGTGGCGCCGCCGGCGCTCGTAACGCTCTCGGGCGACAGGGCGCTCCACGGGACTACCGGCGCGGCGACTTGCTCCGCTTCCCATGCTGCTTGGGCTGCGTCGACCTCCGGCAGGTCACCGGCGATTTCCTTTTCGAGCGAAGCGACCTTGGCCGTCAGCTCGTCGAGCTTGCCGGATTGCTCCGCGTTGGGCGCCTTGACCAAGGGGGGCGAATTGCCGGTGCGGCCATCGAGCCCATTCTCCGGCAGATTGTTGAAAAACGCGTAGAGGCGATAAAAATCCTTCTGCGTCAGCGGGTCGTATTTGTGGTCGTGGCATTGGCTGCAAGCGACGGTCAGGCCGAGCCAGACGGTGCTTGTCGTATTGACGCGATCGACCACATACGCGGTTTGATACTCCTCGGGAATCGCCCCTCCTTCGAAGTTGATCATGTGATTGCGATTGAAGCCGCTGGCGATCTTCTGCTCGAACGTGGCGTCGGGCAGCAAGTCTCCGGCGACTTGCTCGACGGTGAAGCGGTCGAACGGCCGATTCTGATTGAACGATCGGATCACCCAATCGCGCCAGCGGGTCATGTCTCGCCCGTTATCGATGTGGTAGCCGTTGGTGTCCGCAAAGCGGGCGGCGTCGAGCCAATCCTGCGCCAGCCGTTCGCCGAAATGGGGCGACGCCAACAGCCGGTCGACCACGCGGTCATACGCCTCGTGGCTGTTATCCAATAGAAACGCGTCGACCTCGGCCGGCGTCGGCGGGAGGCCGGTCAGGTCGAACGACAATCTGCGCAAAAGCGTCGAGCGGTCGGCCTCGGGCGAGGGGCGCAGGCCCTCGGCTTCCAACTTTGCCAGAATGAAGCGGTCGATCGTGTTGCGCGGCCAGTTGGCATTGGCCACCGCCGGTGGCGTCTGCCGCTTCGGCGCAATGAACGACCAGTGGGGCTGATACTCGGCGCCTTCGGCGATCCAGCGGCGGAGTAGATTCTTTTCGCGATCGGTCAAATGATGGTTCGTTTCGGCCGGCGGCATGATCACCGCTTCGTCGGTGGCGAAGACGCGCTTCACTAGTTCGCTCTCATCCGGCTTGGCGGGGACGATCGGCGTGGCGCCCGAGGACGCCGCCTTGCGGGCTTCGTCCGAAATATCGAGCCGCAATTCAGCCTTGCGCTCCTTGGCGTCGAAGCCGTGACACTTGAAGCAGTGATTGCCGAGGATCGGGCGGACGTCGCGGTTGTACTCGACCCGCTCCGGCGCGCCGGGTTTGGGCGCCGGCGAGACGCTCGTCGCGGCCGGAGCGGCAGGCGTAGCAGCGCTTGGCTCGGCGGCGCGGGCCTGCCCGGCAAGGATTAAAAGGGAAAGCGCCAGCGGCCCAAGGCTCCAACAACCACGTCGAATCATCATCATGTCCTCTGTCCACTGCCCATCGAAAAAACGGGTCGCCACCGGCTTGTCCACGGAGGCGCATGCGGCCGCCTGTTTGCGTTGGCAGGAAGGATCCTACGGCGCCGGAGGAGGAAACACCCATCGGGCATGGCGCAAACGGCTGCCGCCATTCTAGTTGAGCGGTGGAGTGAAACTCAAGCTAGTAGGGCCGTGGGCCGGGGGGGCTAAATGTTATCTTGGTGATATTGGGTGATGGGCAGTCGAATCTTAGGGCAGTAGTTACCGCTCCTCGCTGTCTGGCGTGACAAGACTACCTTTGTGCCATGGATGGTGGTCGCCGTTCGGCAATCTTTCCATCAACGTGGCTTCAGGAAAGGCATTCGCCAGTTCTTGTTTTTTCGTGTCATCTGGAATGCCTTCTGAGAATCGTATCGCCGAAACCGCTTCATCTCCTATCCAGTGTCTCAACTGTGATGAGGCCCACTTCGGGTAAGCTGGTCCACTCCTCGACCATGGTCCTTCGGTCCGACTGCGATGACGGCATATCTCGGAGGCGGATCGGGTGTCGATAGATTTTTGCTCTCTGTGCGAATCAGCCCATCGCAGTAGGCGTTGCCGCTCTCGCACGATTCGGAATTGGCTGCCAAGCCACGTTAGCGGAATCGCAAATAGCAGCGCAGCCACAAACATCGTCCGCAAGCTGAACTGCTTTCGAGCAAGATGGCAGAGAGTGACCGAGAGAGGCGTGGCCATGAGTCTAACTCGATCCTAGCCTTTTGTTGGCGCCGAAGTACAAATCGGCGGCTTTAGCACCGATATCCTAGAGAGTCGATAATCTACCCTGTCGCGTTCGCCGGACTCTTGCCTGAAGGACTGAAATTACCCGCCTGTTCCAATCTGCCCTTGGCCAGGAAGGCTGCCCAGC
>DASXPZ010000449.1:0-8034 GCA_036493275.1 Pirellulales bacterium | reverse complement strand
TAGACCATCTTCTTCAGCACGCCAGGACTCACCGTGTGGTCCGGATCAAGGCTCAAGATGTTCAACTGAGGAAAAAAAGACTTGCGACAACGGTCGCAGTAGTAGGTCGGTTCTTGCCAGGTCACCTCGCCCCGACGCGTTGGCGCCAGGCGAGGCTCCGGCTCTCGCGCCCGCGCCGGTCGCCGACAGCTTGGGCAATACGCCGTGGCGGTGGCCCCCGCTCGGGCGGCCTGCTCCTCCAGACGCATCTCGATCAACCCGGCGGCCAACGCGTCGCCAAGCTGGCAGGCTTCCTCTTCCAACTCCGCAAAACGCTCCCCCTGCGACAGCAGCCCACCCCGCTCCTGAGCATATTCCCGCACGACCTTCAACAACCGCGCTCGTAATTCCGTGGAGATTGCCATCCTTGGCTACCTCCATTCACCAATTTCACGACCTCGCCACAAAAATCCAACCAAAAACCAAAGCACTCTGATCCCACCCACCATGCTGGCGCGCAAAGTCCAACTTGCACTCTCCCGCCCGCGCCGCCTGAAATGGCGAAACCTGCCTTGGCCATTTCGGGCCGGGTTCTTATCCTGTGCGGCCTGAACTGAGGGCCCGTTCTCAACACTAACCCGAAGCGCCAGCGAGGGATCTTCCGCCGTTCGCCCTCGCTAGCGCTTCGGGTTGGTGTAAGAAACTGGCTTTATCCTGGTCACTGCACCGGCAGGCCTGCTAGTTACTCTTACGACTGACTCACGCGATGAAAATCATCGACCGTTACATTCTGCGTCAGTTCTTGCACGTCTTCGTGATTTGTCTGCTGAGCCTGAATGGCTTGTACGCGGTGCTCGACGCGTTCAGCCATCTCGACGAGTTCATGAAAGTCGCCGAGTCCGAAGGGGGACTGGCGCGCGTGATGGGCGAGTTCTACCTGTATCGCTCGATCAGCATGTTCGAACGCCTGGCGGGCGTGCTGTCAATGGTGGCGGCCATGTTCAGCGTCGCCTGGATTCAGCGGCATAACGAGATGACGGCTCTGCTGGCCGCCGGCGTTTCGCGCACGCGCGTGGTGCGTCCGGTGGTTGGCGCGTGCATCGCCATCAGTCTGATCACCGCAGCGGGAAGAGAATTCGTGATTCCCCCGCTGCGCGATAAATTGAGCCGTACTTCGCAAGACCTGACGGGCAAGCAAGCGCGCGATCTCCGCCCGCTAGTCGACAATCAGACGAACATCATGATCCGCGGCGTAAAGGCCCACCCCGCGGAACGACGGATCGAGAAGCCGAGCTTTATGCTGCCGCTAGAATTGGCGCAGCGCGGCTCGGTATTGTCGGGGGCTGACGCGTTTTACGAACCGGCCGCGGTCGACCATCCGGCCGGCTATCGCATCAAAGGGGTCACCGAGCCTGCCGGGTTGACCGGCGGCGAGTCGCTTCACGATGGGAACCAGGTAGTGATCATCACGCCGCGCGACGGCAAAACGTGGCTTGCGCCCGATGAGTGCTTTGTCGCCAGCGACATCACGTTCGAGCAGCTCACAGGCGGCCAGCAATGGCAACAGTTCGCCAGCACGCCGGAGCTCGTCGCGGGACTGCGCAATCCGAGTCTCGACTTCGGCGCCGGCGTTCGCGTGTCGATCCATGCGCGACTTTTGCAACCGGTTTTCGACATCACGCTGCTGTTTTTGGGGCTGCCGCTGATCTTGGCGCGCGAGGGGCGGAATATATTCCTTTCGATCGGCATGTGCGTGGGCGTGGTCTGCGTCTTCGCCTCGACGGTGCTGGCCTGCCAGTATCTGGGCACGATCTACATGCTCAGCCCGGCGCTGGCGGTCTGGCTGCCGCTGATGTTTTACATCCCGCTGGCCGTGGCGATGTATGAGAACGTGCGGCGCTAGGCTGCAGGTGACCGGCCATCGGCTGGTCGCGGTTCTCCGCGGACGGGAGGGCCACGATTCCATCAAGGTGGTTTTCAGGGATCAGCGCTCAAGGGGCGAAGCCTTACGGCGCCTTCGCCTTCTTTGCCTCTTGAGCCTTTCGGGCTTCTTGAATCCCCTGGCAGGCCAGGGCCAGGCGCGGGGCCGAGGCGGGCGAGTCTTGTAAGAGCGCGGCGAAGGCGTTTACCGTGCGCTCGGCGCGGCCGAGATATTCCTCCCGATCGAGCGCGGCGGCCAGCGCAACCAGGTTCTGAGCCGAGACGCCGTTGCCGCTCGGCAGGGCCGAATCGACAGGGTCTTTGCTTCGCGCGATTAGCGCCTCGTGATCGTCGGATGTGAAGAAGAAGCCCCCTTGCTCGTCGTCCCAAAACAGCTCGAGTTGCGTCTTCATCAGCTCATCGGCGACCGTCAACCAGCGGCGTTCGCCTGTCACTTCATGCAGCGCCAATAGTCCGTCGATCAGAAACGCGTAGTCATCGAGATACGCGTTCAATTTCGCCTCGCCTCCGGTGTAAGTTCGCAGCAGACGGCCGGCCGGCGTGCGCAGCTTGACGAGCACGAAGTCGGCGGCCTTGGCGGCGCGTTCTGTGTAGCGTGGCTCTTCGAGCAAACGGCCCGCGTCGGCCAGCCCGCGGATCATCAGGCCGTTCCAGGCGGTAAGGATCTTAACGTCGGTCATCGGGCGTTCGCGGAGACTGCGAGCGGCGAGCAATTTCTTCCGCACGGAGGCAAGCTTCTTCCAGAACGCGTCGATCGTTACTCCTTCGGTCGCCGCCAGTTCCTCGACTGGCTTGGGAAGGAGCAGCGCATAGCGCTCTTCGAAGTTCGGCTTGCCGGCGACGCCGTAAACTCGGCCGACCAGCGCCAGCTCTTCCGGCGACAGGAGCTTTTTCAGTTCTTCCGCGCTCCAAACGTAATAGTCGCCTTCGCTGGCTTGCGTCTCGGCGTCGAGCGCGGCGTAAAAGGCCCCCTCGGGCGAAGTCAATTCCCGCTCGACGAACGCCAGCATCTCATCCACAATCCGGCGCTGCTCGGCGTTGCCTGTCAGCTTGTACGCGCGGCTGTAGACGCTCGTCAGTTGCGCGTTGTCGTAGAGCATTTTTTCGAAATGGGGAATTCGCCAGAAGCGATCGGTGCTGTAGCGGTGAAAGCCTCCGCCTAGATGGTCGCATATCCCTCCTCGCGCCATCTGGTCGAGCGTCAGGTCGAGCATCTTGCGGGCCGGAATTTTCTCGGCGCGGGTCGCAGCGTCGAGCAGGAACCAGAGATTCGACGGATCGGGGAATTTCGGCCGGCGGAGATCGGCCATGCTGAAGCCGAAACCGCCGAACTCCGGGTCGTACTCGTCAGCGATCCCGGCAAGCGTTTCGGTCAGCAGGCTGGCCGGCAGCGGGTCAGGAGCGAGCGAACTACGACGCAGGGCCCGTTTGACCGCCGCGGCGACATTCTCGCCATGCGCGCGAACTTCGCGCGGCTCTTTATCCCACGTTTCGCGGAGCAGCTTCAGCAGCGTGATCAGCCCGGTCACTTTTTGCGGCTGGTCAGCCGGCGGCGGCGGATCGATCGGTTTGTCGCGCGTCGGGAAATAGGTCCCGCCGACGATCGGCCGCGCCTCGGGCGTGAGGATCATCGTCAACGGCCAGCCGCCGCGACGCCCCATGACTTGCAGCGCCTTCATGTAGATTTCGTCGATGTCTGGCCGTTCTTCCCGATCGACTTTGATGCACACGAAGTGCTTGTTCAGCAGCGCCGCCACCTCGGCGTCCATGAAACTCTCGCGCTCCATCACGTGGCACCAGTAGCAACTGGAATAGCCGATCGAAAGAAAAATCAGCTTCCCTTCGGCCTTTGCCTTGGCGAGCGCTTCTTCGCCCCAGGGATACCAATCGACCGGGTTGTGCGCGTGAAGCAGCAAGTAAGGACTGGTCTCGCGGGCGAGGCGATTCGTCGGCTTTTTCGCCCCCTCCTTGGCGTCGGTCGCCTTTGCCGCAGGCTGCGAGGCAGCGGGCGTTCCTTTTTCTGGCGGAGCGGCGGCGAGCAAGCTGGCAACGCAGAGTAACGTCGTGATAACGCGCAGCGAGCGAGTCCAAGGGGCGAGATGGCGACGGCCGATGATCGTGCGCATGTCGCAATTCTCCCGGAACAGAAGGGCCGCCCTGCGAGCAGAAAACCAACTTCGCGCCACGGCTTTGATCGCCGAATGAGATCCCGATTGCATCCCGAAGTCTGAGCCCGACTACATGCCGAGCTCTTTGAGAAAGTCCGACATCTCGTCGTCTTCATCCGCGGGCTTCTTCTTGCCGGCCGCCGGCTTCGCTGCCTTGTCTTCCGCGACCGTCTCTTCCGTTCCGTCGGAGAGATCGAACGTGACCTCTTCTTCCGAGCCGAAATCGAGCGGATCGGCCTCCGCGGAATTGGCGGATTCTGCCGAAGGCGCCGGCGCGGAATCATCCGCTAGGTTGAACGTGCCGCCATCGTCTTCGCCCAAGTCGAAGTCGTCGCCCCCGGCGGCGGCCGGCGCCGGTTCCGTTGCGCCAAAGTCGAGCTCGTCGTCATCGCCGGCGAGTGAGAACTCTCCGTCATCGCTCGACGCAAATTCGGGCGATTCAGAGGGCGCGGCCGCGGCCGGAGAATCCTCGGCCAGAAAATCGAACGCCAGATCGTCCCCTTCGCCGGCCGCGGGGAGCAAATTATCGATCTCGGCCGCTCCGGCAGCGGGTTCGGGATTCGGATCGCCCCCCAAATCCAGGTCGAATTCGGCCGATTCCGACACGGCGGGCTCCGCCAAAGCGGCTTGCGGCGCAGCGAAGTCCGTCGACTCTTCAAAGTCGAGCGCCAAATCGTCCGACGACTCGACATGCACGGCTTCGCTCACCGGAGAGTCGACTTCGTCAAGCGAAAACGCCAGGTCGAGATCGTCTTCGACTGTAGCCGGCCCTTCTGACGTTGGATCATTCGGCGTAAATTCGCTAGCGTCGAATTCCGCCGATTCGAGCGCCGGCATTCCCTCTGGGCTCTCCAGGCTTTGCAGGTCAGTCGTTTCTTCCGTGATCTGCATCGAGAGGGTCTCGTCGCCGCCGAAATCGAGCGCCAAATCGTCGGCCGGTTCCTCCGAGCCAAAGTCCAATACCTCTTCGGCGGCGCCATTTTGTATTTCGGCGCTGGCGGCGGAGTCGACGGCGTCATGGCCGGCATCGAATTCGCCATTGAACGTCGGCGCTGCCGCCGTGCGATTCGATCCACCCACGCCAGATTGGCCGGTGGCAGTGTCTGCGACGCCGTTGAGCGCGTCATCGTCGCCGCCTAGGAAGGCGTCGGCCGGTTCGTACTCTGCGCGAAAAGTTAGCGGTCCCACCGTCACCGTGTGCCCTGGCTTCAGCATCGACTCTTTGATCGGAGCGTCGTCAACCAGCGTGCCATTGAGCGAGCCACTATCGCGCACGTAAAGCATGCCGTGACGCTCGAAGAGCTCACAGTGGCGACGGCTCACCGTCTTGTGGGCGATCATCAATCCGGCTTCGCGCGTGCGCCCGATGATCGTCGGCAGCTTGAGCCGGACCTCCCCTTTGTCCGCCTTGCCCGCTACCAGTATCAACCTTGCTTTCATGCCAGCGTTCGCTCCCAGCCTTGCCGCGCTCTTCGACGAGACGGTCGTAGACCGTCGTAATGGCATCGCAAACCCTTACTATAAATGGACAAATAAGGGGTTGCAACCGTTTTGCAACACTCGCGTAGGAAGGCCGGCTTGGGCAGTGCATATAGCCTGGGCGGTTCTGTGGCGTTCGCCAGATGAGCGGACCTTTATTTGCTGGGCGCCCTGATGGCTGAAGCCTGACTGCTGGACGGAAATGGCCGTCCGAAGATCGTTTATCTTAGATCTACGCCAGAATGCGCAAACTCTACGATTTGGCTCTCCGCCGAATTTGCCCCCTAGGGTCCGTAGGCCGGAATGGGTGTCGCAACTGCCCTTGCGTGCTGTCTGGTCGAATCTATAATCCGTTGATTCCGTTGGAATTAGAGTCCGCTTGGCAATGCGCGAGCGCGGCTGCTGTAGTGCTATTTAAATGCCGTGTTCGTTCGCAGGCGGTAATTCTGCGGGTGTAGCTCAGTTGGTAGAGCACGACGTTGCCAACGTCGTTGTCGTGGGTTCGAATCCCATCACCCGCTCTGGCAGTGCTTTGGGGGGGAGCGCACGCAGAACTTGAGAGCGCGCAGCGAATCCAGTCCGATTTCCCAAAACCAATTCAGCCGATTTTCATTTCCATCGCAGGCTAACTGTTTCGTCGGCCGCGGCTTAGAACTTTTACATTCTGCGGATCAGGATGGCCGCGCCAGCGCGACGCCGTTTGATCTGCTCAATTTGTCACCGTTTATCTCGACGAGGCGCCATGTCCCCGAAGGACGAAGAACTTGACGATTCCGCCGCGGCCAAAGGCGACGCTGTCACCGAAGCGCCAGAGAAGCTGAATCTGGGCGTCGAAGTCGCCAAGAAGAGCGCCTGCGAACGTCACATCACGGTCACCATTCCGCGCGAAGACATCGACCGCTACCTGGACAATGCCTATTCGGAATTGATGGACAAGGCCGAGGTGCCCGGTTTCCGCGCCGGACGCGCCCCGCGCAAGCTCGTCGAATCGCGCTTCCGCAAGGAGATTGGCGACCAAGTGAAGATGTCGCTGTTGACCGACAGCATGGCCCAGATTTCGGACGATCAAACGCTCTCGCCGATCAGCGAGCCGAGTTTCGATCCCGTCGCGGTGGTCGTGCCGGAAGCAGGGCCGATGACCTTCGAGTTCGATATCGAAGTCCGGCCAGACTTCAAGCTTCCTAAGTGGCAGGGGCTGACGATCGAGAAGCCCGTGCACAAGTTTTCGCCGGCGGATGTCGACGCGCAGTTGAAGGAACTGCTGGCCCGCCGCGGCCGGCTGGTTCCGTTCGACGGAGCAGCCGCGTTGAATGACTATGTCGTGGTCAATCTCACGTTCCGTCACAACGGCGAAGAAGTCTCGAGCGCCAAGGAAGAAACGATCCGCGTTCGTCCAGAGCTCAGCTTCCGCGACGGAACGATCGAAAAATTCGATAAGCTGCTCAAGGGCGCCAAGGCCGGCGACGTTCGCGACGGGGAAGCCAAGCTGACGCAGGACGCGCCCAACGAGGCGCTACGCGGCAAGACGATTCAAGCCACGATTGAAGTGTTGGAAGTCAAAAAGCTGGAACTTCCCGAGCTGACCAAAGAACTGCTCAGCGAGATGGGGGGCTTCGGCAGCGAAGCCGACTTGCGCGACGCCCTGAAGGACACGCTCGATCGTCGTCTGCAATACCAGCAGCAGCGCCGGGCGCGCGAGCAGGTGCTGGCCGCGCTCACCGAGCACGCCGACTGGGATCTGCCGCCGGAGATGTTGCAGCGCCAGGCCGGCCGCGAGTTGCAGCGGAGCGTGATGGAGCTGCAGCGCAGCGGTTTCAGCGACGCGGAAATTCGCGCTCACGAAAACGAGCTCCATCAAAACAGCAAGGCCGCCACGGCGCGGGCCCTGAAAGAGCATTTCATCCTGGAGCGGATCGCCGAGGAAGAAAAAATCGAAGATCTGCCCGAGGACTACAATCTCGAGACGCAACTCATCGCGCAGCAGACCGGCGAGAGCGCTCGCCGCGTGCGGGCCCAACTCGAAAAGCGCGGGTTGATGGATTCGCTAAGGAATCAGATCATCGAGCGTAAGGCGATCGACCTGATCCTCTCGAAGGCCAAGTTCAAGGAAGTTCCCTATAAGCCCGAGCACCTGGCGGCCGAAGCGATCGATCAGTCTGCCGGCGGCGGCGAGGACGAAGGCGACATTCCCGAAGCCAAACATTCCGGCGGCGCGGAGGAGCTCCGCAAGACGCCGGAACGGGACTGACGAACTATCATAGGTACATCGAAACAGAGTTGTTTGAAACAAAGTTGTTCGAAACCATGCCCGAACAAGGACGTTCGCGGCGCCCCGCTTGCCCCAGGGCAGGCCACTCCTAACAATTCCATTACGCTGACGGATCAGAAGCTGTGGGCAGGCGCCCAACGTAAAAGCGCCAAAGAACGTTTCAACCGCCGTGGCCCCCTCCTTTCTCACGGGCGCCAA
>DASXPZ010000448.1:0-8011 GCA_036493275.1 Pirellulales bacterium | reverse complement strand
TCAAGCATCACCACCATTCGCGAGAAGGTAGAGGATCCGGAGCGGATGCTGCATCAGTTGCTCGTCGACATGGAAGAAGAGCAGTGCCGAGTTCGCCGCAGCGTGGCCGAGGCGATCGCCGACGAGATTCAGCTCGGCAAGCAAGTGGCCAAAGCGCGGGCCGAAAGCGAAACCTGGCTGGAGAGGGCGACTTCGGCCATGCAACGGGGCGACGAAGCCAACGCGCAGGCGGCCCTGTCGCAGAAATTGGCGTGCGACAGCCGCGCCGCGGGGCTCGATCAGGAATACGGCAAGCAAAAAGAGCAAACGGCCAAGCTTCACCGCGCCGTTCGCGACTTGGAAGACAAGATCCGCCAGGCGAAACAAAAGCGGACACTCCTCCTGGCGCGGCTCACCCGTTCCGAGTCTGCCCGACGGATCGATAGCGCGCTCTCTCGCTGTTCGGCCGACTCGGCGTTCGCTTCGTTCGAGCGATTGGAAGAACGGGTCGATCGTTCCGAGGCCTTGACGCAAGCGCACGATCGCCTGGCCGACCGCGATCCCGACGCCGAGGAATTGGCCCGCAAGTTCGAAGAGCAGCAGCGCAAGGATCAATTGCAGGTGGAGCTCGCGGAGCTGAAACGCCGTGTCCAACAGTAACTCTTGGAGCGCGCCCCGCTGGACGCATAGTCTAGCGCGGCTCGTCCGGTCTTGGTGGCAAGTCGATCGGATCCGCGTTTCGCCCAGCGAGGGGTGCTGGCTGCGTCTGAAATGTGGCTGGCTGATGCGGGTCGATGAAGAGTGGTTCGAGGTCACCAGTCGCTCAGTCAGCGCCGGGCCGGATAGTTCCTGGGTCGCTTACGAGTGCGCGGGGCGGGGGCAGGTGGCTTGGTTGCGAGCGCAACCACTCGCGTCGGGCCAGCCCCGCGCACTTTATTGGCATTCGGGCGGAGAAGTGCGTCTACTCGACCCCGCCGAAATCGAGGTATTCGAGCGCGAACCGCCCTGATAGGCTGGAACTTGCGAGCGCCGCCGGCCAAGATCTTCAAGATTAGGTGAGGACGTTGCGCAAGCGCGCTTTTTGCAAGGGGCGGCGAACAAACTTTTGGGCAATTTTCTCCACGATGTTTTCCAGTCTCGAACTCCTGGCGTATGGCGCCGCCGTCGTCACCGACACGGTGCTGATGATGACGCTGCTCAACGCCAGGAATTATGCGCGGGTGATGCTGCCGCTCGTGATCTTCTCGATCAGTGTTTGGGTGTTTCACCTGGCGACGTTTTGCCACGCTTATTTCGAGGGCCTGGCGACGAATTGGGACACCGGAATCCACCTGATGTCGATGGTCGCCATGGTGGTTGGGCTGGCGATGATGCCGAGCGCGCTTCTGCATTTGCTCTGGCGTCTGCGGACATCGGGCTTTGCGCTCAATACCAAGCCGGACTCGCGGATTGTGCTCCTCTATTGGCCGCTATTGGTAACCCCCATCGTAGCGAGATCATTCGGAGAAGATCCGCAAGCGCGATTTCTCGATCTCTGCCGGCCATTTGCCGCGCCGTATCTGATCTGGGCCGGCTTGGTGATCGGCGCCACGGTGGTGGTCTGCTTTCGCGTGGCTCGCCAGGAGAAGGAACCGGCCCAATCCTTGTTCTATCGATTACTTGGCTATTCGATGCTGGCAATGGCCGCGCTGTTGTATGTGACGATACCGGTGGCGCTGGCCTGGCCCGAGGGGCTGCCGCTGTTGCAACTGCTGGCGGTCCTGGCGCCAATGGCGCCGGTGGGATTGTTCACCTACTTTGTGGTGCGGTTCAACTTCCTGCGGCTGTTTGTCGAACGGACCTTGATCTACGCCGCAGGTGGCGTAATTGTGTTGTTGGCGTACGAGCTGGCCCTGAACGGCGTCCACGCGCAAATCAAACGGCAATGGGGAATCAACGCCGAGATTCTGCAAGGCGCCCTGTTCGTGGCGCTGGTCATGCTCATGCCGCCGCTGCGCCGTCGTGTGCTCGAGGCGTTGCGCTACCTGATAAGTGGGCAACGAATGGCGAGTTTTCGCGCGGGGATCCGGCGTCTGGCTGTGCGAATCACCGAGCGGGCCGGCGAGACGCCCGTCGCTTTGTGCGAAGGATTTGTGAAAGAACTGCGCGAGGCGGCGGGGTTGTCGTACGTGTCGGCGTGGCTGGCGGATGGCGAAGGCCGGCTGAAACCGTTTGCTCCGGCCCATTCCGCACTGTCGGCCGAACACGTCGATCGACTCTACAAAGATTTACACAGCGAACCCCACACGATGTGCACTTGGCGCGACGCGCCGAGCGCCGCGGCGCTCGATGCGCTACAACATTGCGACGCTTCGGCGGCGATCGGCTTCGCCGCGCGACGCGTCCGTGGGCTGCTATTGCTCGGCCGCCGTAGTCACAATCGAGATTTTGGCGAAGAAGAGTCCAACATTCTGGTTGTTTTGGTCGAACAGTTGGCCGTGGCCATGGAAAACTGTCAACTACAACAAGACCGTCTGGCCGCCGAACGCCAGGCGCAGCAAAACGAGCGGTTGCGCAGCCTGGGCCTGCTGGCAAGCGCCATGGCGCACGAAGTTCGTAATCCACTTTCAGCCATCAAGACGATCGCCGCGGTGGTGGCCGAGGACCTGGGCGCCGAGAGTCCGCATTCGGACGACCTGCATTTGATCGTTTCGGAAACGAACCGACTGTCGCAGACGACGTCGGACTTGCTTGCCTTTGCCAGACCTGCGCCCGAGGGCGGCCCGTCCGGAAGCTTTACGGCGACCCTCATCAGCACCTTGGCGGTATTGCGGCATCACGCGCGGCAACATGAGATTTCGCTCGACGCCGAAATTCCGGCTGGTCTGCCGGGCGTGCGGATTGGGGGCTCGGCCTTGCAAGAAATTTTCTTCAATCTGTTGAATAATTCGATCGAGGCGACCGGTCGCGGCGGACGAGTAACCGTGACTTGCAGTCAGTCGAACGGCCACGTGATCGCCGAAGTTTGCGATAATGGAGCTGGCATCGAGCCGGCGATCCAAAATCAACTCTTCCAGCCCTTTATCACGACGAAGGATTCCGGCGGCGGCATGGGACTGTATATCGTCGGCTGCCGGGTGCGCGAGGCTGGCGGCGTGATCGAGTGTCGAAGCCGGGCGAACCAGGGAACGACATTTATCCTGCGATTGCCGATCGCCGAACCATGAAGCTCCGCATCCTGATCGCCGACGACGAAGAAGCTGCCCGCCGCGGAATGGCGAAGGCGCTCGCGCGCACCGGGCATGAAATTCTCACCGCCGTCGATGGAAATGAGGCGCGCAAGATCATTGAGGAGTCGGCGCCGGAATTGGTGTTTCTCGATCTCAACATGCCTGGCGCCGGGGGATTGGACGTTTTACGGGCGCTCGCCGGTCAGCGGCTACGCAGTGAGATCATCGTCGTTACAGCCAACGACACCGTTCAAACCGCGGTCGAGTGTGTCCGCTTGGGAGCGGCCGACTACATCACCAAACCGTACGAGATCGAACAACTCCGGGCGATCGTGCGCAGAGTGGAAGGACGGATCGCGCTCGAAACGCGCGTCGAAGAGCTCAGCTCGCAGCTCGATGCGCAAACAAGCTGTGGGGCGCTCGTCGGCGTGAGCCGGCCGATGCGGCAACTGTTCGAACAGATCGCCAAGGCCGCGCGGGCGCCGCTCGACGTGCTGGTGCGCGGCGAAACCGGCGTCGGCAAGGAATTGATCGCCCGCGAGCTCCATCGCCAGAGCCCCCGCGCGGCGGGACCTTTCGTAGCGATCAATACCGCCGCCGTGACCGAAAGCCTGGCCGAGAGCGAGCTGTTCGGCCACGTCCGCGGGGCGTTTACCGGCGCGATCGCTGACCGCCAAGGCGTGTTCGAGCAAGGGCGCCGCGGCACATTGTTTCTCGACGAAATCGGCGACATGCCGCGGCCAATTCAGGTCAAGCTGCTGCGGGCGCTGCAAGAGCGAGCGATTCAGCCAGTGGGTTCGACGAAGCGCGTCGAGATCGACGTTCGCGTCGTGTGCGCCACGCATTGCGATCTTGCGCAGGCGGTCGAGGCGGGAGACTTTCGGCAGGATTTATACTACCGCGTGAAGGGAATCGAGCTCGTGGTCCCCCCGCTGCGGCAGCGGCGCGAGGACATTCCGCTGTTGGCGAATTATTTTCTCGAACGATTGGCTCGCCAGACTGGCGCGGCGCCGCGATCGCTCTCCCCAGGGGCAATCGACCAGATGCTCGCTTACGCGTGGCCGGGGAATGTTCGCGAATTGGAGCACCTTATTCTGGCCGCCGCCAGCATGGCCGATGGCAACGAGCTCTCCGCGGCGGATTTGTCGCTTCCGCCTCAACTGGAATCGAGCGGGCTCGGCGACTCTTCTGCATGGCTGGAATTGCCCCTGGCCGAGGCGAAAGCCCGCCTGGTCGAAAACTTCGAACGAGCGGCGATCACCGCGGCGCTCGAAAAGCACGCGGGCAATGTCAGCGCCGCGGCAAGACAACTCGGCATGCATCGTCAGAATTTACAGCAAAAGCTAACGCAGTTGGGGATCTCGCGCGCAGGCGAGTAGCGCATCAGAGATTTGCGCCAATTCACGCCGAGTCGGATTGTTTGCGGTATACGATCCCTTCGTCGACCTCTTGAAACCCCAGCTTTTGATAGAGCTTGCGGGCGGCGCTGTTGGCCGCCATCGTTTGGGCCTCGACAATCGCGATCCCTTGCCCTGACAAGCGGCGCATCGATTCGCTCACCAGAAATGTGGCCAGGCCGCGGCGTCGGTCGGGCGAGGCTACTTCCAGATCGAGCAGTCCTGCCGCGTGGGCGCCCCAGCCGCCGGCAAAAGTGTCCATAATCCAAAATCGCGCGGAAGCCGCGGGCGTTTTGGCGTTGCGCTCCGCCAACTCGAAGCGCACCACGTCAAACCGCTCCATCGCGCAGGCTTCCCACCAGGTGCGCAGCGGGGCATTGGGCGTTTCGACCAGCATGTACGTGCGGCGAATCTGCATCTGGATCCGATCGACCGGCGCGCGAAACCTCGCCAGCTCAGTCCGCAAGATCACCGCGCGATCGATCTCGCGATAGTGGTTCGCACGATACAGCTCATGACAAAAAGTTTCCGAGGCCAGCACGCCGGGCAATTCGCTACCGCCATACAGGCCGAAGTAAAACGGGGCCAATGGCCGAATGCCTCCGGCGTACAAGACCTGCGCGCCGCGCTCGGTCAGGTATTGCTCGCACCGCTCAAGCAGGCCCTGCCCGATTTCCGATTGTTGATATTCCGGGCGCAATAGCATCAGGCTGATGACGCCGTAGCGTCGCGAGAGAGACGACTCGTCGTCGGTCGGGCCGAAGCCGGCATGCGCAAAACCAACAACGCGGTCGTCGTCGAGCGCGACGATCAAACCCTGATTCTCGAAGTAGGGGCGCGAGAGGACCAATTGATCGAACAGATCGACGGACATCGGTTGCGCTAGGCCGCGCTGCGGCGGCTGGGAACGCCAGACGTCGACGAGTTTCGGCACGTCATTGTTGCGAAACGAGCGGTAGCGAATCAATGGTCGATGGCCGATCTTGTGGCTGACGCTGACAGTCAGTTAGACGCTACATCCAATAATCCAATCGAAGTTTGTCTCGGCTCAGTCGCCCGGCGGAGCGTTGCTCTCCAGATCGATCCACACGCCTCCCTCGTCGATCCGCACAGCATATGTCGGCTGGCGAATCGTGCGACTCAGCAGGCTTTGGCCCGTGCGGACGTCGAACTGCCAGCCATGCCAGGGGCAGGTAATGGTGGCGCCGGTCAGGCAGCCCTTGCCGAGAGGGCCTCCTTGGTGCGGGCAAACGCCGTCGAGCGCCGAGACCTCTCCCGCCACGTTGAACAGCGCCACGATCCGATCCGCAACGGCGCACTCCCAGGCAGACCCTGGCGGGTGTTCGGCAAGCTCGGCGACGCGGACCCAATGGGGCATGACTGGAAAAAACCGTTCGGACAGGCTCGAAGCGTAGCGTTTGCGCCTCGCGGAGCCGGCCGCTGGGTGAGCTGGCTGTGGGCCGGCGATTGGTCAAGGCGAGGTCGATTATAGCGCGCAGGCCCATTGGCGACTATCGCAGCTCTGGCTTCATTTGGTGAACGGCGGAGAGTCCAACTTCGCCCTCGTATCAGGCCAACGGACTCAGGCCGCTTTTTTGCGACGCTGCTTGCGGCGATCCTTCCAGCGATCGTGCAACCACCAATATTGCTCCGGCGCGAGTCGGACGAAGCCTTCGATCGCCGAAGTGTACCACTGCGTCAACGGGCCGATTCCCTTCAAGGCCGCTTCGGCGCTGGCGTCGCGCGGGTCGAGGAAACCCCACACGGCCATTTCGTACTTCAACGGGCCATCGAGGCGCATGGTGTAGCCGGCCGCCACCGGGGCGTCGCTATCGAGCGCCAACAGCGCAATCGCCTTGTGCGCCGAGGCCGGCCGACCGAAGAAATCGACCCAACAACCTTTCGACCCGGCGTATTGATCGGCCAGCAGGGCCATCGTGCCTCCGCTGGCGAGGACGGCCAGGATATCGTCGTAGCCTCCCTTGGTCGGAATGATGTGCTGCCCAGACGCCCCGCGAAACGACGCAATGAACTTATGCAGGTGGGGATTATCCAAAGGACGGGCGACCGAATAGGTCGGGAAGCCGAGTATGCCGAGAATGAACCCGGCGAGCTCGAAATTGCCGAAATGCCCCGAGACGATCAAAAACGGCCGATCGTCGAGCAAGCGACGGACCATCCCCTCCCCATCGCAGATCCGGACGTAATCGCGCCAATTCGTCTCGTGGATCTTGCGCGGCGCGTGCGCCACCTCGGCCACGAGCAAGAAGAGATGCTTCCACATCCCACGGGCGATTTCCTTTTGCTTCGCCTCTGAAAGATCCGGAAAGGCGTGCCGCAGGTTTTCCTCGACCAGCCTTCGCCGCAGCGGAATGACGTGCGTGCAGACCGTGGCCAGCCATTCGGCCACGCGCTCGCAGGTCTCGAGGCTGATCGCTTGGACGAAGCAGACAAAAAGCCGCACCAGCAGATACAGCAGGTAATCCTTGACCTCGCGCAGCGCAGTATTGACTTTGCTATGCATCGTATTGAAAGGCGCTTCCATTCGACCCATCGACGGCGACCCGTTTGAACCAGGAACGCGCCGTCCGGGGAGAGATTGTGCCACGAACGCCCGCTGTAGGGCTAGAGAGATTCTGCCGAGGCCGGAGCGAGGGGTTTGCGGCGTGCTATCGCCTCAGGGCGCGGCGGAAAAATGCCGTCCGGCCTGCGAAGTTGGCAGGCCCCGAGCCCGTTGTTAGCATGTGCTGGTGGAAGGAGCGATCCATTCCTTCGATCAGGGCGCTCGGCTACGACGCGATTCATTCGATCGGGGTCTTTGGCCTGGCGCCGCTGACCGGCGTGCGGCAGAACGATCTGCATGACGGCTCCTGGTGGCGCGCCTGGTGGGAAAAGAACAAGGAAAAGTATCCGAAAGAGATCCGGGAGCAGAAGTTCCCGATTCGCGTGCGTGCGCCTGAGGAACCGGAAGAAAAGTAAATGGCGCGAACTGCTAACGGAATCAGGACGAAGAATGGGCGCCTGTCAATTGC
Source organism: Pirellulales bacterium (assembly GCA_036493275.1). Classification (GTDB taxonomy): domain Bacteria; phylum Planctomycetota; class Planctomycetia; order Pirellulales; family JACPPG01; genus JACPPG01. The sequence continues at coordinate 394 of DASXPZ010000448.1, read as the reverse complement.
ACCCCGACCGTTTGCACGTTTTTTGTGAAATTAAGCCCAATTTTGAAGACGTTCTCCTGAGAAGCCCATTGAAACTTGGTCGCGAGTCACGGCATGGGTATATTGATTTTATGAGTCAGGAATTCGAGGCTATCTACGAAAACGGCGTGCTTCGTCCCTTGAAGCCGATCGGTCTTCGCGAGCAGGAGATCGTCACGATCTCCGTCGCTTCGACCAGGGAGGACGCTGAGCAAGCCACCGCTGCGGAAGAGCAGAAAGCTCTTCTACTGGCTTTCGGGGACAAGATGGAAGCGATTGCTGAGCCCAATCCGGCGGATGGTTTCACGAATCGCGATCACGATCGCCTCATTTATGGTGAATCGACTTAGGCGATGATCCTGGTGGACACTGGAGC
>DASXPZ010000447.1:0-4508 GCA_036493275.1 Pirellulales bacterium | reverse complement strand
GGCGATCGCCCGCGCCCTGGTCGCCGAACCAGCCATCGTGCTGGCCGACGAACCAACCGGCGCGCTCGACACCGTGGCCGGCGATCGCGTGATCAGCATCCTGCGAAGTCTCGTTTCGGAGCAAGGGCAAACCGTGGTGATGGTCACCCACGATCTTTCGGTGGCCCAACGGGCAGACCGGATCATTCAAGTTCGCGACGGGCAGATCTTTGCCGATCACGACCAGCGAGACCCCGCCGTGCTCGCGCAACAAGCTTCGGAGCACTCCGCATGATCGTCTGGAGCTTTGCGCTACGCGAGCTGCTGCGCAGGCCGGGCCGGTCGTTGCTCACGCTGATGAGCGTGATGATCGCGGTGGCCGCTATCGTGGCCGTGACGTCGGCGACGATCAGCAGCCGCAAGTCGTACCAGCAAGTCTTCGACGCCTTGGCGGGCCGCGCCGATCTCGAAGTCGTCGCCAAAGGAGGCGGCCGCTTTCCAGAAGACGTGATGGACACGCTCGCCGAAGTCCCCGGCTTGGTGGCCATCGTCCCCACTTTCCAGTGCGCGACGACGATGTACGCCAAGGGGAACAAAGCCCGCTCGTTGGTGGTGGGCATCGAGCCCGAGGAGCCGGAATCGCTGTTTGGTTTCTCGTTGATCTCCGGCGAGTTTCCCTCGGGCCTGACCGAGATCGCGCTCGAATCGAGCATGGCCGCCGGCTTGCAGGTGAAAGTGGGAGACGAAGTCCGCCTCCTTTCGTCACTTGGCTTGCGCAAGCACAAAGTCGTCGGCATCGTCGGGTTGAATAGCGCGGTGAGCCTGCATCAGGGAGGGATGGTGCTGGCGTCGGTGTCGGCGTTGCAAAGAATGTTCCGCGGCGCCGACAAGGTCGACTCGCTTCGCTTGTACCTTAAAGACCCGGCCAAAAGTAAAGAGGTCATCGCGGCAGCAACAAAGCTGTTGCCGGAGGAGTTGGTCGTTCGTTTGCCTTCGGCCCGTAGCGGCGTGGCCGACGAGATGCTGCTGTTGACCGAGATCAGCTTGAACCTGGCCAGCGCGTTTTCGTTCACCACGGCGGTCTTTATCGCGCTCAGCGTCTTCTTGATGAGCGTGCAGGAGCGACGACGACAACTTTCGATCATGCGGGCCATCGGCGCCACGCGGCGACAGATTATCCAGTTTGTCTGCGGCGAAGCCTTTGTGGTCGGACTGTTGGGAACCTTAGCGGGATTGCCGGTCGGCCTTTACGCCGCCAAGATTTTGCTCCACTCGATGAGCGTGCTCTTGCAGGCGGACTTGCCGCCGACTCCTGATTTCACTTCCGCGCTGTTGATCGGCGGCTGTCTGGGACCGATTATCTGCCTGGTGGCTGCCGGGTACCCGGCAATGAAGGCAAGCGAGGTCTCGCCGCTGGAAGGGCTCCGACCGGTGGTCACGCTGCCGGCGACGACGAACAACCGCAAGACGACCATCGCCGGCGTGGTAGGCTGCGTCTTGACCAGCTTCATCACCTACGGCAGCGTGCGCGGACTGTTGCCGATCTCGATTTCGATCATGGGTGCCGTATCCTGCCTGGTCTCGGTTGTGCTGCTGTTGCCGCTAGTGCTGTCGCCGTGCGTGCGATTTTTGTCGCGCGTGCTTCATCGCTGGCTCGGTTTCGAGGGGGAAATGGCGGAGCGAATTATCCTCCGTCGGGGAGGCCGCAGCGCGCTCACGATCGGCATCCTGGTGATCGCGGTCACCGCCGGCATCTCAACCAGTAACTCCGTCCTCAGCGTGACCGAAGACGTCAGCACTTGGAGCCGGCGGACCATTACGGCCGACTACCTGCTGCGGGCCTCGATGCTCGACATGACCGGGCAAGACACAACCAGCCTGCCAGACTCGATGGGCGAAGAAATCCTGAAGATGCCGGGCGTCGATCATATCGAGACGGTGCGTATGGTGCGGATCGACGCCGGTGGTCGCGAGGCGATGCTGGTAGCGCGCGACCTGACCCGTCACACTGACACGCCGCTCGACCTGGTAGGCAACGCGAACTCGACTCAGGTGCTGCAAGAACTGCGCAACGGCGAAGCGGTGCTCGGTTCGGTGCTGGCGGAGCGTCTGAAGATTCACGCCGGGGACACGGTCCACGTGACTTGCGGCGGATTGAGCCACGACCTGCGCGTGGCTGCCGTGACCACCGAATATCTGTTCGGCGGCATGGTCGTCTATTTAGACCAGGCCGTGGCTCGCAAGCAGTTCGGGATCGAGGGCGCCGATTCGTTTCTCGTCACGGCCAAGCCCAATGCAGACTTGGAAGCCCCGTTGCAGGAATTCGCCCGCGAAAATGCCTTGCTGGTCCACTCATTCAGTCAGCTCTCGAAGTTGATCGACGTCATGACGGCCGGCGTGACCGGCGGCCTGTGGGCCCTGCTGATCTTGGGATTGCTCGTTGGCGCGCTCGGCGTCGTGAACACCTTGACGATGAATGTGCTGGAGCAGACGCGCGAATTGAGCGTGATGCGGGCCACCGGAATGATGCGTCGCCAGGTGATCAAGACGGTGATGGCCCAGGCGATTTATCTTGGCGTGGTGGGAATCGCCGTCGGCGCCCTGTGGGGCGTGATCTTGTCGCGGATGATCAACCTCTGCCTGGGATCTCTCTGTGGCCGATATGTCGGTTTTTCGCCGAGATTTCCCGAGGTGGGAGCCTTACTGGTGATCGCCCTGGCGATCGTATTACTGGCGGCGTTCCTGCCTGGTCGCCGCGCGGCCAACTTGCATCCGGTGCAGGCCATGCGACAGGAGTAGCGAGAGCAAATCATGGGCGTCATTTGCTGGCTGTTTATCGACCCAGCGTTTAGAATCTGCGTTGCCGCGAAGTGCTTGAAGCAGGCCGGAATCGTTTCGTTTTTTTCAGACTGCACGCAACGCAAAGGGGACACATATGAAACTTCGAAACGTCGTAGGAATGGTCGTTGCTCTGCTACTCGTGGGCGCCGCTCAGGCAATGGCCGCTGACAAAGACCCCGGCGACGTAGCGCTCGGCAAGTACTGGTTCCCCAAGAAGAATGGCCAATTCGAAATCAAGAAAGAGAAGGGGATCTACACCGGCCGAGTGATCGCCTACGACGACGCCGACGCGCTCGATAAGCACAATCCCGATCCGGAGTTGGCCAAGCGCAAATTCATCGGCATCGAAATGCTGAGCGACTTCAAATACGACGCCAAGAAGAATCAGTGGAACAGCGGCACGATCTACGACGGCGACAGCGGCAAGACCTACAATTGCTCGCTCTGGTTCGAAGAGGACGACACCAGCGTCCTCAAAGGGCGCGGCTACATCGGCGTTTCGCTATTTGGTCGCACCGAGGCCTTCCGGCGCGTAACGGCCGAAGATGAAAAGAAGGAAAAGGAAAAAGAGGAAGCCGCCGCCAAAGAGAAGGAAAGCGGCAAGGGGAAATAGCCTGCGCGAATTCGCTCCCGATCGCGCTGCGATTTCGTAGCGAACCCCGAAATTCTTCCAGGGCACGGTATCCGACCGCGGCCTGGCTCACGAATCGAAAATATCAACGTCGTATTTTGCGCAGAGCGATTTGAGAGTCGCCAGATCTGGGTTCGGGAATTGATCGACTTCGACGAAAAACTCCGAGAACCGGCCGGGGATCACGGTCAGCAGTAACCGGCCCATACGGGCGCCGATGTTCCGGAAGGTATGCGGAATATCGCGCGGCCCGACCGCGATGGCGCCCGGCGTGGCAATGATCTTCTCGTCGCCGAGCGTGATTTCGAACTCCCCTTCCAGGACGTAGAAGATTTCGGTCTCATGGCGGTGCACGTGGAGCGGCGGTCCGTGGCCGGCCGGTATCTCCTGCTCGAGCACCGCGTAGGCGCCGCCAGTCTCGGCGCTTTGCACCTTAAAGTAGCTCTTTGCATCCAGCACGCCCACTACTTTGCCGCCCCCCGGTGCATGGACGATCGGGACCTTCGTTTCGGTTTCAGGAAGGAAAGGTTGTGGGTTGGGCATCGAGGACTTTCCTTTTTCTTTGAGTCCGATCTTTGTGGGTCGCGACACAGGACAGCCTGATCCCACTCGGCGGCTAACGGGTCGCGCGGGCAGCCTCCCGGCCATGTTTCACCAGGCGGCGAACGAAAAGTGAAGTCTGCAACCGCCGTGTCGTCTGCTACGCTATCAGAATAGGTTTGGCGCCGGGGCGTGTTTACGATTATTAGAATTTACGGGCTGCGTGATGCTTCGTTACGCTACGACGATTTTCCTAGGCGCGTTTCTGCTCTTTCAAGTCCAACCGCTGATCGGAAAGTTGATTCTACCCTGGTTCGGCGGCAGTTCGGCCGTCTGGACCACCTGCATGCTCTTCTTTCAGGTGGTGCTGTTGTGCGGTTACGCCTACGCCCACTTCATCAGCAGCCGCCTGTCGCCCCGCGCCATGATGTTCTTGCATCTTGCCCTGTTGGCGGGCTCGATGTGGTTTTTGCCCATTGCGCCCGACGCGGACGCCTGGCAGACCGCCGGGAGCGCG